>JBBSOP010000049.1:0-16250 GCA_038259655.1 Chroococcales cyanobacterium | reverse complement strand
CTCTCCGCGCCTCTGCGTCTCTGCGTGAGATAAATTATCTAAACCTGTTAATTCAAAGCTTACAGATTCTTAGAAACCTGGGTTTTAATTGCTACCTTCTTCCTGAACTTCTGAAACTGCTGAAAAATAATTATTAATCCAATTCAGCAGAGGCACTAATGACAGCAGCATCAAAGCAGAATAAACATCGCCACCCCAACCTTCATGCAGCCATTGAAAAGCGCCTTCTCGTCCTGTGCCGTGAAAGAACGTGAGTAAAGTATTACGAATGATATTAGCAATGATACTAATGACGATCGCAGTAGATAAAAACCAACTAGTGGTATGACGCGAAGACAATGCACCAGTCCAATAAAGTAGCATCAAACTGACGTAGAGAGTAGTAAATAACATTTTTAGTCCTGCACAGTAGGGTGCAACTTCTACAATCCGTCCGCCTACATATATATTCATCTGATCAACAGTAACATCCATCCCAAATTGATTGAGGATAAAGCCTGCTGTACCCGCAATGAAGTTTTGCAGAGGTAAAGTATAGGGGGCAATCAGGTAAGGTAATGCTGTCGGAGTTGCCAAAAATATTAGTAGTAGAGGAAATCCTTGTAATCGAAAGCCTTGTATGCCCTTGAACCACAAGCACAGTCCAGC
The DNA here is from genome assembly GCA_038259655.1 of Chroococcales cyanobacterium. GTDB lineage: Bacteria > Cyanobacteriota > Cyanobacteriia > Cyanobacteriales > Nostocaceae > Halotia. Next base: position 15,602 of record JBBSOP010000049.1, on the reverse strand, counting down.
CAAGATAGTAGGTAAAGAAAGATTCACCCACTCTGTAACACCACTCAGATAAAAGACTCCTCCTACTAAAAGTAAAATAGCACCCAAGGGATTGCTATTATCTGGTAGACGTTGCCACTTTTTGCGGTTTATCCATATCAGGTAAGCAGCAAACGGTAGACCGATAATGCCGTGGCTAAAATACTCGTGTTCTATACTGATACTTTTATACAACCAACCATTTGCCCAATGTAGCAAGATGGGAGCATAAAGCAGTACCAAAACTCCTAAAATTGCTATGTTGAGCAATTGCGGCGTGGTTCTATTTTTAATCTGTTGCTGAAATGCCATAATTTTAAGCAATTCAAAATTAACAATTTAAAAGTGGTCAGTTTTTTTAACTCCTGACCACTAAATTAAAGACTATTGCGGTTCTTCAAGTATTATAAATGACAAATTATGCTACCATGCTGCCAATAGGGACAGAAGATGAGTTTTCTGTATTAGAAGTTGTCGAAATTACACTAGCGATCGCTCCTACAACTTCTTTAATTTGACTACTACTTAAACCAGGATACATCGGTAACGATAATATTTGCTGGGCTAGCTTTTCTGCTTGGGGGAAATCTCCTAGTTGATAGCCTAAGTAAGTAAATGCTGGCTGAAGATGACAGGGAATTGGGTAGTGAATACCTGTTTGAATGCCATCTGCGTTGAGTTTATCTTGGATTTGCTGGCGTTCTAGGGAACAAGAATTATCAATTTTGACCACATAAAGGTGATAAACATGTCCTGTACCACTTTGGTTTTGCATGGGGATAATACCCGCAGATGCCAAGGGTGCTAATTCACTATCATACTGCTGGGCAATAGTCAGGCGATCGCAATTCCACTGGGGCAAATGTGGTAATTTTTCTAGCAACACTGCTGCTTGTAAGGTATCTAAGCGACTATTTGTACCCGATTCGGTATGAAAATACTTTTGGGATGCACCATAATTTCGCAAACGCACCATTTTCTGGGCTACATCAGGATCTTGTGTCAGTAGCATCCCCCCATCGCCAAATGCACCTAAATTTTTGCTGGGATAAAAGCTAAAAGCTGCGGCTATTCCCACCGAACCAGCTCGATATCCATCTCTTTCGGCTAAATGCGCTTGGGCTGCATCCTCAAAAATTAATAATTTATAGGTATTAGCAAAGTCTAATAGCTGTCGAGGCGATACCATTTGACCATAGAGATGTACAGGAATAATTGCTTTAGTTTGGGGTGTAATTGCCTTTGCAGCTGCTTCTAAATCAATTAAAGCTGTTTTGGGGTCGCAATCTACTAAAACTGGTTTTGCTCCAGCCCGTAATACACCAATTAATGTGGCAATAAAGGTATTGGCTGGTAGAATTACCTCATCATCTGCACCAATATTACATGCTTGCAAACCGAGGGCGATCGCATCTGTTCCTGATGCCACACCCACGCCATAAGCTGCGCCAGATGCAGCAGCAAATGCAGCCTCAAAATCTGCAAGTGCTTGCCCTAAAATAAAGTCTCCTTGTGCTAATACTGCATGAATTGCCTGATGTAGTTGAGTTTGAATCGGTTGGTGTTGTGAGTTCAGGTCTACAAAAGGAATTTTAGTAGTCATTTTATTCATTACCAGTTAGCCTCAAAAATTAAAGATCAAAGCTTGATTTACCATATCATTAATCTATTTATGGCTTAGTTAGAAATTTTGGACAAATTATAATTATGAAAAATCGATAAAGTTTTTGTCCCTGATAAATTATGTTGACTTATAAAGACTCCAAAAATATTTCAATACACTATTTAAAAAAATATACGTCTTTTGGTTAAATTCAATATCTTCTGTGGCGTTCGCCGCAAACGCAAATTTAATTGATTAAAATCTCATTACACAACAAAATTATTTCATTTAAACTAAGTCAAAGTTTTGCTTCATTATAAACAGGACTTATGCAATAACTCTGTGAAACCCTCTTAACTTCTCTGCGAGACGCTGCGCGCTAAGCGTAGCTATGCCGTAGGCTTTACGTGTCCTTCGTGTTCTTTGTGGTAGCCTACGGCAAGCCGCTTGAGCGTCTACGTTTTTTCATAATTTTGCGTAAGTCCTAATAAATTTATTCAAGTTATTTATATTAGACTCAGATAAATCACCAAACTAACTAAGTATTGTTCCAAAACAGATCCGTTTTTGTACGTAAAAATAAATACAATTTTTTTTAGTATGCAGTAAATTTAGGTAAATAAAACTCAAGCATGTAGACAAAAAATCTGGGTTGAATATGCCATGAGAATTACATGACCTCGGTTTTTCATCCTTAGCGTCATGTTACCCTAATCGCATCTGAAACTAACGCTGTTTAGTATTAAAACCTTAAGCAATACTGATTGCACCAGCCTTAAATAGGACAATCAGCACTAGTAAATTAAAACTAGCAGATAGATTGCATCCCCTATTCACAAAAGAAGTGCAAAATTTTTGTTCCAAATTTGTTTATCCATAGCCAAATTGGGGAATGCTTAAAAATAGAAAACCATAACCCGTAAACAGCGGTTATATCAATTACAACATCGAGCAATTATCAAGGTAGTGGCGGCAATGGTAGAGCCTGAAAACAAATTATTTTCCCTAAAAGATGGTTGGGCTTCCCAGGACACAAGAGAACAGCAACGCCTCAAAGTATTGTCGGAATTAGGTTTGCGGCAATCAGAAACAATACCCGTCTTTGAAGAAGCAACTCAAACTGCTGCCCATTTTTTGGAAGCGCCAATTTCTATTTTGGGATTTGTAGATCAAGAACGCCACTGGTTTAAGTCAGCGGTAGGCTTATCTAGGTTAGGGTTGATGAATCATCTTGCCCAAAATCGTCAACTATTACGTCAGGAATCATTCTGTACGCAGGTAGTAGAGGCTTCGCAAGTAGTTGTAATTAATGACACGCAAAAACTCACAGATCCGATACTTACTACTAGCAAGTTGGTTCAGGACTATGGCATCCGCGCTTATTTGGGAGCGCCACTGATTGATGCTTGCGGGTATTGCTTAGGTGCATTGGCAGTGATGGATTTGGTTCCGCGCAATTTTACAACGCGAGATATTGAGTTTTTACAAATCATAGCTCGTTGGAGTATGAGTGAATTTGAGCGCAACCGATTGTTACAAGAGAGAGTAGAAACAACCACTGTCAAGAATACTCCTATCTTGTCATTCAATGATGGTCATATCAATGACATTAGAGTTACCCCACCGACTTTAGAACAGGAATCTGTTTTTACTAAGCAACTAAAACTGGAACTTTTAGAACAGCTGACTCAGGAATTACGTACACCTTTAACATCAGTGCTAGGTATGGCTAGTGTTTTAGGACGTGAAATTTATGGGCCTTTGACCAACAAGCAAAGAGAATATCTAGATATTATCCAACACAGTGGTCGGTACTTGCTTTCTTTGGTAAACGAAATTACCGAACTAGGAGCGATGGATGAACAGGCAACTGTGCTGAATTTAACTCCTGTAGATATTGAAATGCTATGTCAACAAGCTATAAATACTTTAGAAGAAGCAGCTAGCCGTCGCGAGCAAGACATTCGTCTGTCTATAGAACCAGGACATAGCCGCATTTGGCCTTTAGATAAAGATAAGGTACGGCAAATGCTGTATCACTTGGTTTTTAGCGTTATTCAACTTTCTGCCACAGGTAGTATTGTTCGCATTCATGTCTCTTATAAGGAAAATGCACTCAATATTACTGTTTGGGTTTCACATCCCTGGCTGGGAGATGGCATAACTGAAGTTGACCCTTACTTTCATCTAAGTTCTTTATCTCTGCTGGAGCTGACAGATGAGACAGCAACCTACAATACTCATCCAGAAAACCAAGACAAACCAGTTGGCTGGCCAATAGCCTTAGAGAAGTCACAAAACCTCAGTGTTACGGACTCGGATGGTTTTAGTATAAGTACCAGCATAGATTTAGCTAAACGGCATGGTAATTTATCACGCGAAAGCTTGGGTCTATTGCTTAGTTGTCAGTTGGCAGAATTACATGGTGGACAAATTTCAATTCAAAGTTCACCAGAATCTGGACACCGCTATTTACTTTCTTTGCCACTACAACTAGCTATTTCTTCGCCAGAAAGCGAAATTTAGCAATAATCTACTCCTATCAAGTGCTTTTGGGTGCTAGATGGCTGTTTAAATTAACATTGACTGGAAATCTTTGAAATTATAGGTAACTGCTATTAACGATTAACAAGGGCATAAATATAAATTACAATTTGCAATCTGCGTTATTACTTTTTTATAATCACCTGCATTATGATTAAGTCCAAGTTCTGCGCGGGCGTGCTAGTTGATCACAACGTATTTTATGAATTTAGTCTGGCAACGATTTACTTTATCTTATTTACCACTCAAAGAATATCTCACTACTAGCTACTTACATCGTTTTTCCGTTGGGCTGTTACGCTCTTGGCGGCAAAGCAGCATTTTAATACAGTGGGGAGATGCCATAGCAGCTGCCTTACTCAGTCTGGTATATGCTCTTGCCCCTTTTGTATCCAGTTCCCTAGTAGGGATATTGCTGGTGGCTTGTGTGGGATTTTGGCTGCTATTGACATTATCTGATGAAGCAAGACCAGCAAATAATTCTTTAGTTACCCCTATTCATTTATTGGTGTTGCTCTACTGGGGCGTTGCTGTAGTAGCTACAGCATTGTCACCAGTGAAGAAGGCGGCGTTGAGTGATTTGGCAACATTGACACGTTATTTGTTGCTATTTGCCCTCTGTGCTAGGGTACTAAGGCTTCCCCGCCTCCGGTCTTGGATTATCACTATCTACCTACACGTATCACTAATTGTCAGCATCTATGGGTTGCGGCAATGGTTTTTTGGAGCTACAGCACTGGCAACTTGGGTAGATCCAGAATCTCCTTTATCTAAAACGACAAGGGTCTACAGTTATTTGGGTAATCCTAACTTATTAGCTGGATACTTGATCCCAGCGGTAGTTTTAAGCTTAGTGGCAATTTTTGTATGGCGAAGTTGGATCAAAAAAGCTTTGGCATTAACAATGCTAATTGTCAATGCAGCCTGCTTGATTTTGACTTTTAGTCGTGGCGGCTGGATTGGTTTATTAGTAGCAATTTTGAGTTTGATGGCATTGCTAGTTTATTGGTGGAGTTTACAAATGCCTCCTTTTTGGCGTACTTGGTCGCTGCCAATTATTTTAGGAGGTTTGATTGGGGTATTGGTGCTAGCAGTGATATTTGTAGAGCCTTTACGCATCCGCGTTTTTAGTATTTTTGCAGATCGCCAAGATAGTAGTAATAATTTTCGCCGGAACGTTTGGGATGCCGTCTTTGAGATGATTCGCGATCGCCCTATTATCGGTATTGGGCCTGGTCATAACGCTTTTAACAAAATTTATCCACTCTACCAGCATCCTCGCTATAGCGCTTTGAGCGCTTATTCGATCTTTCTAGAAGTAGCTGTAGAAACTGGCTTTATTGGTTTAGCTTGTTTCCTTTGGCTAATAATTGTGACTGTTAATACAGCATTCATGCAATTACGAAGATTGCGGGAATCCAGGAATGTAGAGGGATTTTGGCTAATTGGGGCGGTTGCGACTTTACTGGGTATGCTGGCTCACGGTACAGTAGATACTGTCTGGTTTCGTCCTGAAGTTAATAGCCTTTGGTGGCTGATGGTTGCCTTGATTGCCAGCTACTGGATGCCTTTAAATCAAAACCAATTTTCAGAACTAAACTCACCAAACCCAGAATCTACAATCAACTAAACATTAATTAAGTCGTCAGTTGTTTTTTCCCAATCACTGACGACTAACAGTTTGTAAATCATGAATTTTGACATACTCCCCTACCTAAACTTGCGGGGATTTTTGACGATTCACTGACTGATGCGACCGTTGTCGTCTTACTCTGTCTCCACGTCCGTTTATAGTCTCCAAATGCCCTGTGGCGACTATGCTGCGGCTACGCTCAGCAACTATCCCAATTTTACCAGAAAGCTATCCGACAAGGACAGAGCTTGTATCCCATTATTTTCGGTCAATTTTGAATAGACAAGTGCAGTATGGCAAAAATAACTATCTAGTTGAAAAAGGTTCAAAAGTCCAAAACATAAGTCTTTTGACTTTTGACTAATCCCTGTAGGTGGTGGCTCCAGGGGCGCTAGGATCACGATAACGAGTTGGTTCGTCACTACGCTTTTTACCGGCTAAACCAGCTAAACCAAATAGGCCAATTAATCCTAACCAACCCCAATCAAAATCTTTGCGATCATAAACCGTCGTCCGTGGAACATTTTCAACTCTTGGTTCAGTCACTTGAGCTTTTGCGGGTAGAGTTAGTGGCAAAATTACCATACTCAAACTAAGAAAACCAGCACTTACTATTTTGGTAATGTTACGTGTCATGGTAAAAGTTCCTTGTTCCTTCTGAAGTTACTCACCACTTTATCGATTCCCTAAAGCATTTAAATCAATCTGTAGCTATAAACTAAGCGTTGTTTTAAATCACGCTGAAGATATACAAGACGTTTTTTACTTCAATCCGTTTCTCGCTCTGATGTAGTAGTTTAGGTTCTACAGGCGTTTAATAATTTTTCATTGCCCGTTGAATATCGCGTTGATCTTGGCGACGTTTCAAGTCTTCTCGCTTGTCATGGAGTTTTTTACCCTTGCCAAGAGCTATACTTACTTTCACCCAACCGCGTTTGAGATACATTTTTAAAGGTACTAATGTCAAGCCCTGCTGTTCTACCGTGCCAATTAGTTTACGGAGTTCCTGACGATGCAGTAAAAGTTTACGTGTACGACGCGGTTCATGGTTAAAATATTGTCCGCTAGCGTTATAGGGCGAAATATGCACATTGATTAGCCATGCTTCACCATCACGAATTAATGCATAACCATCTTGGAGATTGACTCTACCCGCACGAATTGACTTGACTTCGGTTCCCGTCAACTGAATTCCTGCTTCATAGGTTTCCAGAATTTCATATAAATAACGGGCTTGACGGTTGTCACTAATAACTTTGTAACTTTCGCTCTTGTCGCTCATTGAGAATTTTGCTTAAAAAACCGTTGGGACTATCTTGTGAAATTTATAGAGGACATTAAGCCACTATAAATGCTTAACTAGATATCAGTGTTATTCTATTAATCTAGCTTTTCTAAGTTCTGAATTAAAAGTTTTCTAGAAAATCTTACTACTGGAAAATAATTTATCACTTAAATATTAATTTACATTAGGGTGAGTAATAGCTCAATATATATGTAATTATGGTTAAATTATTAAGAATTAAAAAACTCTCCATACCTGCTCAAAGCTAGAGTCTGAAGGTACGATCAATTTCGTAAACCTTTCCTGAGGATTTAAGATTTTCTTTATAAATAAACCTTCAGGCATTTATTTAGTTGGTGATCCTGTCATAGGATGAAACAGAAGAATACTATTTCTTGCCTGTGTTCACTAGTGAAGCTTGTGAAAGTAAATTTCTGAGTAAAAAAATGTTAGGGATGTATTATCCATGCCCTTGACGATCCTTGTAGTAGATGACGATTTGGGAACTCGTCTGTCTATTAGCGATTATCTTGAACTGTCTGGCTACTCGGTAATCACGGCTAATGACGGTCAAGAGGCTTTGGCAACGGTAGATGAGTGTCATCCTGATTTAATCGTCACGGATATTGTGATGCCACGAATGAATGGCTACGAACTGGTGCGTCGGGTGCGTCAACAACCAGCCTTCCGTTTGTTACCTGTAATTTTATTAACAGGGCGTACCAAGACCCAGGAAAGAATTTTAGGCTATCAATCAGGGTGCGATTTGTATTTGCCTAAGCCGTTTGAATTAGAAGAATTAGCAGCAGCAATCCGCAATCTTTTAGAGCGATCGCAAATCATTCAATCTGAATACCGTTTTTCTCATAAAGAGAACTTGGGTAGTATTACACCAACAAAAGCGGTAGATGCCCATCACTCTTTGTCCACTCATATTCATCAGTCCCAGTTAATATCATCTCTGACTTCCAGAGAGCAAGAAGTCTTAGAACTTTTGACTCACGGCCTGTCTAATGCTGAGATGGGTCAACAGCTCCACCTAAGTCCGAGAACAGTGGAAAAGTACGTTAGTAGTTTATTAAGGAAGACCGAAACAAGCAACCGAGCAGAACTGGTGCGTTTTGCAATTAAGCATGGTCTAGTGGAATAACTTTTTACCTCAAGCTTTTGGTTGCTGGTTAGTAATATGTTTAAGTAAACCTTCACAAGCATCAACAAGTAAATCTATCACTTGATTAAAACCCTCTGTCCCTCCGTAGTAGGGATCTGGAACTTCCTTAAGGGTGTACTGAGAACAAAATTCACACATTAAATATACTTTTTCATGATATTGCCCTGTTGGATCAAGAGTCAGAATATCTTCATAATTTTCTCGATCCATTGCCAAAATCAGATCAAATTCCTGAAAATCAGACTTTTGGAACTGGCGGGCATGACCGCGTAGTTTAATTCCCAACTTTGTAGTAGCTGCTGTATTCATACGTCGGTCAGGTGAGCTACCAATGTGATAGCTAGATGTACCAGCAGAGTCACAAAAGATATTTTCGCTCAAGTCAGCTTGATCGATCAAATAAGTCATAATGTTTTCTGCTGATGGTGAACGACAGATGTTACCCAGGCAGACAAACAGCAGCTTGTAAGGCATAAATATTTTGCTTAGTATCTGTCAAAAGTCAATAGTCCACAGTCCATAGTCTAATGGTTTTTGACTATTGACTATTGACTTTTGGCTAAAATCCAGGTAATTCCAGCCCACTAGTCAAATCTTCCATACGTTCCCGCATTGTCGCTGTGGACTTATTATAGGCATCTTTCATTGCCACTGTCACAAGATCAGAAAGTAGTTCTGCTCCTTGTGCTAGGGCATCTGGAGCAATTTCCACCCGCTTAGGTTCTTGATTACCACTGACAATCACCTTGACTAGACCACCACCAGCCTCTCCTTGAATTTCCATTTGCTCCAATTCTTCTTGGAGTCGCTTTGCGCCTTCTTGAACTTGCTGGGCTTTTTTGAAAGCTTCGGCTAGTTCTTTCATTTTTCCCAAGCCAAAACCAAATCCTTGTCCTTTTCCGGTCATAATTAATTATCCGCGTGTGCGTTGATTAACAAGTCAAATTCAATTATAGATGCGGTAGGCAATTTGCCTATTTTGTTACCAATAATTAATGCTAAATGTTGGGTATTGGAGAAATTCTTCCTCAATTCATAGCAGCGGTATTAGTCCCCAATCCCCAGGTTCTCAACACACTGCTTGAAATTCTCCAATCATTTTGACTTCTGGTTCTAATAAAATCGACCAATTTTCTTGTACTTGCTGCTGGATATGATTGATCAGGCAAAATATATCACTGGCCTTTGCTCCACCACGGTTGACAATAAAATTAGCATGAAGTAACGCCACTTGCGCTCCACCAATTTGGTAGCCTTTTAGACCTGTTTGTTCAATCAACCACCCAGCAGCATAAGGTTTGGGATTGCGGAATACACTACCACAACTGGGAAAATTGTAGGGTTGGGTACTTAACCGATGCTGTTTGTGTTCTTTGGTGATAGCCAAAACTTTTGCGGGATCAGCACCTGGTTGGAGTTGGAAAGTAGCTTGGGTGACAATGCGTTGGCGAAGCCTCTCCGTTCGCGCAGCGTCTCCTCTAGGAGAAGGAGACTCGCTGCCTTGCAGTGATGAAGTCCGGTAGCTATAACCGATCTCGTCTGGTGTCAGATTTTCTAATGTACCGTTAGGTAAAAGTACCTGGGCGCTAACCAACATATCTGCGATACAGCTATTGTGCGCTCCTGCATTCATCACGACCGCACCCCCAACTGTTCCAGGGATACCCACCGCCCACTCTAATCCCTGCCATCCTAGTTGTGCTGCTTCCCACGCCAAGCTAGGAATTGATTCTCCCGCGGCGACAGTTAATTGGCCTGTCTGGGGATCAAAATGGCTATAGCGGAGATGACGAGTGGAAATGACTAAGCCTGGTAAACCGCGATCGCTAACCAATAAGTTAGAACCTGCTCCCAGTGTTGTTACTGGTAATTCATGTTCTTCTGCATACTCCAAACTTGCTTGCAGGGCTTCTAAATCACGAGGAGCAGCGTACCATTCAGCTGCTCCCCCAACTCTATATGAAGTAAACGCAGATAAACAAGCTTGAGACTTAATCACACAATCAGTACCCTGTAAGTGAATTATCTTACTTTGTCCTGAATTATCTTTTTCTTGCTTTTGTGTAGTCGAAGCTGTGCAGACGTTTCCGGCTGCCTGGGAGATTTTCATCTTACGTCAATTTGTGAAATTTTTACATTTATCTGCTGTAGGAGATACAGCAATACTGCGAATTAATAGAACCTTTGCCAAGAGAATAAATCTCTTAACTCAATCTAGGATGTGCTAGGATGTGGCCTTAGCAGGCTCACAAAGTGTTGTAATTATTTCTGGAATTACTTGATTGAGATTTCCAGCACCCAAAAACAGCGCTAAGTCTCCAGGACGCAGCGTTTGTAGCAAGAACTCGGACATCAAAGGTAAAGTGTGCTGATAAACCACTTGCGGGTGCTGTTTGGCAATTTCTACTGCCAGTTGTTCACCACTAATTTGCCCTAAATCGGGTTCGCCAGCACTGTATATATCGCTCAATACAACTAAATCAGCATGAGCAAAAGACTGGGCAAATTCTTCTAAAAAGGTCAGTGTGCGGCTATAACGATGGGGTTGGAAAATAGCAACAACTCTTTGCCCTGGTCTAGCTTGGAGGCGTGCAGCAGCGAGAGTGGCACTAATTTCGCTGGGGTGGTGGGCATAGTCATCAATGAAAGTAATACCATTGACTTCACCCCGGAACTCAAAACGCCGTCTTGCCCCTTCAAAAGTAGCAATACCCTTGGCAATTGCTCCAAATTCTAAACCCAGAGCGCGACCAACAGCTACCGCTGCTAAGGCGTTACTGAGGTTGTGCTGACTGAGTAGTCGCAATTTCAAAACTCCTAAAGCTTTGCCTTTTTCCCAAACAAGAGCTGTAGTACCATCCGAGCGATAGTCAATATTGGTGACAGTGTAATCAGCTTCGGTGTCTGAGTGGAGACTGTAGCTGATTGTGGATTTGAGGCGATCGCCGGAGGCGTTGCGTAGCAACTCGCGTACCGTTGCACAATCAATACTACCCACTAAGGTTTTACAACCAGCAGCGAATTTTTGGAAGGTATCAACGACTTCTTCTAATGTGTCGTAGTGGTCGGGATGATCTAGCTCAATATTAGTAATAATACCAATCTCAGGAGCGTGTTTTACCAAAGAACCATCTGATTCATCTGCCTCAGCTACTAAATACTGGCTTTGCCCTAATCGAGCATTACCTTCCCAAGCATTGACTTCACCACCAACAATTATTGTTGGATCTAAACCAGCTTCTAACAGCATGTAGCCAATCATGCTACTAGTTGTTGTTTTACCGTGGGTTCCTGCCACTCCAATGCTATAGTAATCGGCAATCAAAGCAGCAAGTACATCTGAACGATGTAAAATTGGACAACCTAATTCCAGTGCTGCTTTATATTCCAAATTGTTTGTATTAATTGCTGTTGAACAAATAACTTGGGGTAGTGCGGACTTAGTAGCAGTAGATAATGGTTCTTGTGAATTTAATAATACTCCATTGGGCGATACCTGAGGACGAAACAATTCGAGATTACTTGCCTCTTGTCTCCCAAAAATATAAGCCCCAATCGATTCCAACTTACGCGTAATATGATTTGAACGCAGATCGGAACCTGATACTGGTAATTGACGTTTTGCAAGAACGTATGCCAGAGCAGACATACCTATACCGCCAATACCAATAAAATGAAATGGTCTACCGCTAAAATCTACAGAATTACTCATTGATTGCTCCTCTTACACCACACCATAATCACAAATGACACGCGTATCATAACAGGAATTTGTTTTTTACCGTAACTGCGCTTGCATCATGTTTATACCGAATGTTCGCTTGATTTTATACTGTTGTTTTGCTGATTGAGAATGATTTTACCTTGGTTGGAGGTTTTTGCTATTTCTAAACTGTTTTTAAGATTATTCTGAAAATTTCCGCCACATCGGGAAAGAAATTATTGTAGTGTCAAATACATCTTTTGGGATTCCTTACTGGTATCAGCTACAATAGGAAACTCTAAGCAAAACAGCTTTTAAATTGCATTAAGTCTAGCGGAACTGTTGTTGAATTGCATCAAGCTCAGGCGTGAATTGAGTACAATACTACTTTAGTAGTGAAACTATTTCTCAATTGCATAGAGCCAGGGCATAAACTGGATGCAACAATTAGCAGTTTTTGGTGGCACATTTGATCCTATTCATTGGGGACACTTACTCATAGCTCAAACAGCTTTGTATCAAGTGCCTCTAGAAAAGATAATTTGGATACCGTCGTTAAATCCTCCTCATAAAAAAGCGGTTTTGTTTGAGCATCGAGTCCAAATGCTGAAATTGGCCATAAGAGAAAACCCAGCGTTTACTATCTCACTGGTTGAGGTAAATCGCTCTGGTAATTCTTATGCCATCAACACTTTGATTGACTTATCTATTTTTTACCCAAATACTCGCTGGTACTGGATTGTGGGTTTGGATACCTTCCAAACTTTACCCCGTTGGCATCGTGGACATGAGCTAGCCCAAATGTGTGATTGGTTAATCGCACCCCGACTGCTAGGTGGTGAGAATATAACTCAAAGCGAGTTAATCTGCAAGCAAGTGGAGCAACAACTCAAGGAGCAATCGTGCACCATTCACTGGCAACTCTTGAATATACCCTTAGTGGGAGTTTCGTCAAGTCTAATTCGTCAACTTTGCCACGATGACTCTAGTAAAATCACAGGCGATCGCTCCTCAATCCGTTATCTAGTCCCGGAACCCGTTAGATCGTATATCACAGCCCACAACCTCTACTCAGATAAATCTGAATAAAATATGTGTTTTTTTTATGGATCTGACACTTTACGGTTATGAATGCACCCCCCCTTTGCGATATGATTGGGGTCAAAGATATCAATTTATAGGCATAAATACAGAGGGTAAGTCACTGTGATTAGAGTCGCAATCAACGGTTTTGGGCGTATTGGACGTAACTTTGCGCGCTGCTGGGTAGGAAGAGAAAATAGCAACATTGACCTTATCGCTGTTAATGACACATCAGACCCTAGAACGAATGCTCACCTCCTGAAGTATGACTCGATGCTAGGGAAGTTAAAGGATGCTGACATTACTGCTGATGATAACTCTATCATCGTTAACGGTAAGACCATTAAATGCGTATCTGATCGCAATCCAGAAAACCTGCCCTGGAAAGAGTGGGACATTGACTTGATTATCGAGTCAACAGGCGTGTTTACCAGCAAGGATGGAGCAATGAAGCATGTGAATGCTGGAGCCAAGAAGGTTCTGATCACTGCTCCTGGTAAAAACGAAGATGGTACTTTTGTGATCGGCGTGAATCATCACGACTACGACCACAACAAACACCACATCATTAGTAACGCTAGCTGTACTACAAACTGCTTGGCTCCCATCGCCAAAGTGTTGAACGATAAATTCGGAATCATCAAAGGCTCGATGACTACCACCCACAGCTACACCGGTGATCAGCGCTTATTAGACGCTTCCCACCGAGATTTGCGACGGGCTAGAGCAGCAGCCATCAACATTGTACCCACCTCTACTGGTGCAGCAAAAGCTGTGGCGCTGGTAATCCCAGACCTGAAAGGCAAGCTGAATGGTGTTGCCTTACGTGTACCTACCCCGAACGTTTCAATGGTAGATTTCGTAGTTCAGGTTGAGAAGCGTACTATTACGGAAGAAGTTAACCAAGCTCTCAAAGATGCTGCTGAAGGCCCAATGAAAGGGATTTTGGACTACAGCGAATTACTACTAGTATCTTCCGATTATCAAGGTAGTGATGCTTCTTCGATTGTTGATGCTAACCTGACTTTAGTTATGGGCAATGACTTGGTAAAAGTCATGGCATGGTACGACAACGAATGGGGCTATAGCCAGCGAGTTCTGGACTTGGCTGAATTGGTAGCGCAGAAGTGGGCTTAATCAAAAGTTGGCGGGAAATTCCATCCTCTAGTTAATGGGGAGGAATAGCTGTCCGCCAACTTGGGGCATAGGGCATCCCTTCTCTGCGAGACGCTGCGCGCTAAGCGTAGCTATGCCGCAGGCTTTACGGCTACGCTCAGGGCAAGTGGGCATTGGGGAGCCAGTGCTATTGACTAAAATGTTGAAATCCCTGGCTGAGGCTGAGAACTTGGTCAGGGAATTTTTGATGTTGATCGTGTAATAATACTTGTGATCCTGCTGTAATAGTCCCTACAATAGCCGCGTGTTGACCAAGCTGTTGCACTAATGTATTTGCTAGTTCTTTTGGTAAACATAGAACTAATTCAAAGTCTTCGCCGCCGTATAGAGCGTATTTTAGTGCTTGCTCTTGTGTCAGCCAGTGGTTAAAAGCTCCAGGTAAGGGTATTTGTCTGTACTCTAAAACCGCACCAACTTTACTGGCGCGGCAGATTTGTAAAATAGCGTCTGCTAAACCATCGCTACTATCCATACCTGCGATGAGAATAGAAGATTGGGAAGATAAAATTTCCCATAGAAATGGTAGGACATCTAATCGCGGTTGCGGACGCTGGTGGGCTTTGATTAGAGCCGTTTGTTCCGCATCGTTGAGGTGTTGCCTTAATTGGGAATGCAAAAGCAATTGTAAGCCAGCGTGGGCAGTTCCATGAACACCTGTTACCACGATCGCATCTCCTACAACAGCGGCAGAACGGCGAATAATTTTATTGGGACTAACTTGACCAAAAGCAGTGATTGCCAAAGTAGTTATAGGCGATCGCACTATATCACCACCAACAATCGGGGTATGGTATTTTTGCAGGCATTCTGTCATTCCCTGGTACAAGCGCTCAACCCAACTAACGCTAACTTCTCCCGGTAGCCCTAACCCAACAGTAATGCCTACAGGAGTAGCACCCATTGCTGCTAAATCTGATAAATTAGCCGCAGCAGCTCGCCAGCCAGCATCTTCAGGGGAAGTGGTAACATGACTAAAATGCACCCCATCAATCAGCATATCTGTTGTTACTACCAACGATTGCCCTGGTTTCGTTACTAAAACAGCTGCGTCATCTCCAATAATTTCAGCCGGGCAGAACCGCTGCACTCTTTCTAAAAGACCCTGTTCACCAAGGTCTTGTACTGTTAAGGAAGATAACTCACTGTTCACAATTGGCATCCCCAGACTTTAAAATTGTTTTTCTAAGTACAAACTACGCTTACAGCACTACTTAAAGTTACGATCAAGGTATCGACTAGGAGTAAGTTGGGATGGTAACAACACCAGTAACCAGCATCACGTTTGAAGAGTATTTAACCTATGATGATGGCACAGGTTTTCATTATGAATTGGTGGATGGCAAATTAGAGCTAATGAATCCACCTAAAATTGAACATTTTTTGATT
>JBBSOP010000048.1:0-16267 GCA_038259655.1 Chroococcales cyanobacterium | reverse complement strand
GCCCCTCTCCGCGTCGGAGAGGGGTTGGGGAGAGGTTCCTCGAACTCACGTTAAATTATTTAATACATAATGTGCAAAGATATATGAAACTCCTTAATAAATACCTGTGGTGAAATTTTTATCAAGAAAGGCAGAAGGACTCCGAATCAGTATTCCCTTCTGCCCTCTGCCTCCTGCCTTCTTCAAAAACCCCTCACCCAATCTCTCACTGCTTTTCTCATCGCCCTTCTGCCCTCGGTGCGATGTTCTTCAATCAACCTGGGTAACTCCCGAATTGGTAAACTAGGAAAAACCAAACTTGTTTCCGACTCTATATATTCCCCATTTTGTAAGAGATAAATCTTTAACTCTCCTGAGTCATAACACCAAATTTCAGGAACACCCAACCGCGCATAAATAGGAAATCTATTTAAAGATTTACTAGTAAGATCAATTTCTAATGCTAAATCTGGGGGCGGGTCTTGGCGTAAATCTAAATCTAGCCTACCCCTAATCACAGCCTCATTTTGAAAATAAAAACAGTTATCTGGTTCTAAACCAGCCATGCGGCTTTCGCGTTTCCAGGTAGTTGAACCATAACTTTCATAATCTAAATCAAGGGTATCAGCAATATCTTTAACTAAATCACTAATTACCTCTTTATAGTGTTCGTGTTCTGGTAAAGGAGTCATAATTTCTAAGTTACCGTCGTCATAAGCTATTCTGGCAGCACGACTTTCTCCCAAATCTTGCAAAAGATTTTCAAATTGTTGCCAGCTAATGTTGTAAAGTACTACTCTATCGGCTC
The DNA here is from genome assembly GCA_038259655.1 of Chroococcales cyanobacterium. GTDB lineage: Bacteria > Cyanobacteriota > Cyanobacteriia > Cyanobacteriales > Nostocaceae > Halotia. The sequence continues at coordinate 15,480 of JBBSOP010000048.1, read as the reverse complement.
GATTTTTAATAGCTATCATAATTATTCTCAACTTTTATAACTGCTGAACTTTTGTCGGGTTTCAGAAAAGAATTTTACTCATGCTTAAGTATTGGCTCATTTCTCAAAATATTGATGGCTATTTTTTTGTGTGAATTAACAATTATGGGTGTAGCGATCGCACCTCTGGCAATACGGTTCAAATAAGCTCTTAAGGCAGGTGAAGTGTGGGAGGAAAGAGGGTTATTATTTACTAATTCTTCTCTCCCCCTGCTTCTCTTCTCCCCCTGCTCCCCCTGCCTGCCTCAACTAATAACTTCCTTAACCGAACGGTATTGGCACCTTTATGATTTGGCATGATCTATTACTCAATTTATTGACAAAGTTCGCAAAGTATGTTGATAATGGATCTTTGTGGAAACTTTACCTCTATAATATAAACGCTTGGCTAACGTCATTGTCATAGGTGCCCAATGGGGCGATGAAGGAAAAGGTAAAATAACTGACTTACTCAGCCGCTCCGCAGATGTAGTGGTACGTTATCAAGGGGGTGTCAATGCTGGACACACCATAGTAGTGAAAGGTCAGACCTTTAAACTGCACTTGATTCCCTCTGGAATTTTATACCCAGAGACTGAGTGCATTATTGGCTGTGGAACAGTAATTGATCCACAGGTTTTGATAGCAGAACTCGACCAATTAGAAACATTAAATATTTCTACTGCCAAACTTTTAATATCTGAAACAGCCCATGTGACGATGCCTTACCATCGATTGATTGATCGGGCATCGGAGGAGCGACGGGGAAGTTATAAAATCGGCACGACTGGGCGAGGAATTGGCCCGACTTACGCTGATAAATCAGAGCGTACAGGTATCAGAGTTTTAGATTTAATGAACTTTGATGCACTGCGTTAGCAATTAGAGTTGACTATTAATTATAAAAACGTCATTTTAGAAAAGCTTTATAACTTACCACCTTTAGATCCACAAGAGGTAATAGAAGAGTATTTGGGGTATGCTAAACGTCTGCGACCTTATGTAGTTGACACTTCCCTGAAAATATATGATGCCGTTCAGCGGCGGCGCAACATTTTATTTGAAGGCGCACAAGGTACACTTTTAGACTTAGATCACGGTACTTATCCTTATGTTACCTCCTCCAACCCCGTAGCTGGGGGGGCTTGTGTAGGGGCAGGGGTAGGGCCGACAATGATAGACCGGGTAATCGGTGTATCGAAAGCCTATACAACCCGTGTCGGAGAAGGGCCTTTTCCCACCGAGTTAGATGGAGAGATCGGCGAACTGCTGTGCGATCGCGGCGCTGAATTTGGTACAACCACCGGACGTAAGCGTCGTTGTGGCTGGTTTGATGCCGTAATTGGTCGTTATGCCGTCAGAATTAACGGTATGGACTGTATGGCGATTACCAAACTAGATGTCCTGGACGAACTAGCAGAAATCAAAGTTTGTGTCGCTTATGAAATAGATGGCGATCGCAGCGAACATTTCCCCACAAGTTCCCGGCAATTTGCCAGATGTCGCCCCATCTACAAAACCTTACCAGGATGGCAGGTATGCACAAGTGAATGCCGCGCCCTAGAAGACTTGCCAAAGCAAGCACTGGACTATCTCAAATTCTTAGCAGAATTAATGGAAGTCCCGATTGCGATCGTCTCCTTAGGAGCAAGCCGCGATCAAACCATCATCGTCGAAGACCCCATCCACGGGCCAAAACGTGCGTTGTTGCACCCTAATGGCACACCAGCCTCTTTGTTGAGTGCCTAGTCATTGCTTGCTAAATGCTAGGTTTTAATAAACAGTAGCCACTGACAACTGATAACTGATAACTGATAACTGATAACTGATATGGCTATTACAGTCGAATGTCAAAAGCGTCCAGAAGGCAGCAAACCCAGAGCTTTGCGCCGTTCAGGAGAAATACCCGCAAACTTGTATGGTCACAAGGGTACAGAGTCAATTTCTTTGACCATTAGTGCTAAAACCGTTGAACGCTTACTAAAAAGGGCTTCAGTCAATAATACCTTGATTGACTTAAACGTCACTGATGCACCTTGGCGGGGCAAAACCCTACTGCGCGAACTTCAAATCCATCCAGCAAAAGGTACACCTTATCATCTCAGCTTTTTTGCTGTTGCTGGTCATGGTGACACCAATGTAGAAGTAAGACTGCGTTTTGTGGGAGAAGCTATTGGTGTTAAACAAGAAGGCGGTTTGTTAGATACCGTAATTAACGAATTGCAAGTAAGTTGTTCACCTGAGAACATCCCAGAGGCAATTGAAATTGATGTATCTAATCTAAACGTTGGCGACAGTTTGCATATAAGTGAGTTGGTACTGCCCGAAGGTGTGACAGTCCTAGCCGGAGCCGAGCAAGTTGTTGTTAGTATTTTACCGCCACGAGTTCAAGAAACAGAGACTGAAACAGCATCCGCAGAGAATCAAACAGCATCCGCAGAGAATCAAACAGCCTCTTAAGCTACAGAAAGTATGTGATAATTTTTGATGATACCAGGAGTTTTCTCCTGGTTTTTTTGTATTTGAACCGCTGAGGAAAAAGATGACAGAAGCGACCCTTCCAGCTTTAATTGAGCAAATGTTGCAGCCTGGATTTTATCCCCATGCGGTAACAGAACCCATTCAATTGGTACAAACTCATATTTCTTATGTACTGCTGACTGGAGATTATGCCTACAAAATCAAAAAACCAGCAAATTTTGGTTTTTTAGACTTTTCTACCTTAGAAAAGCGACAACATTTTTGTCATGAAGAATTGCGGCTGAATCAGCGGGGAGCAGCCGAATTATATTTGGAAGTCTTACCCATAACTCAAACAAAAGAGCAATATCAACTAGGTGGAACAAGCGAGCCTGTAGAATATGTGCTGAAGATGCGTCAGTTTCCTCAAGAGTCACTTTTTAGCAACCTTTTTGAACAAGGTAAGTTAAACGAGATACATTTAGAGGAACTGGGACGAGTAGTAGCTCAATATCATGCCAAAACTGCAACTAGTGACTACATTCAAAGTTTTGGCGAAGTTTCTCAAATTCGAGCTGCATTTGATGAAAATTACGAGCAAACTGAAAAATACATTGGTGGACCCCAGACGCAGGCGCAGTTTGACGAAACAAAAGCATATACCGAGCGTTTTTTTGCAGAAAGACAAGAGCTATTTCAAAGCAGAATCCGAAATCAATATATTCGTGAATGTCATGGAGACTTGCACCTGCGAAATATAGCTTTGTGGCAAGATAAAATTCTGCTGTTCGATTGCATTGAATTTAATGAGCCGTTTCGCTTTGTCGATGTGATGTTCGACGTTGCTTATGCTGTGATGGATCTCGAAGCACAAGAGCGAAAAGACTTGAGTAATGCTTATTTAAATACTTATGTCGAGCAAACTGGCGACTGGGAAGGATTACAAGTATTACCAATATATTTAAACCGTCAGTCTTATGTCAGGGCAAAAGTAACTTCATTTTTATTAGATGACCCTGGTGTACCGACGACGGTAAAGGAAGAAGCAGCAAAAACCGCAGCTAAATACTACAAGCTAGCTTGGGAATATACTAAACCTCAACAAGGACAACTGATTTTAATGTCGGGATTGTCAGGTTCCGGGAAAAGTACAACAGCAAAATATTTGGCTCGTCAATTAGGAGCAATTCACATTCGCTCAGATGCAGTGCGAAAACATTTAGGAGGAATTTCCTTGTCGGAACGTGGCGGGGATGATTTATACACAGCCGAAATGACTCAGAAAACCTATGCACGGTTGTTGGAATTGGGAACTATACTAGCTAATCAAGGTTTTTCCGTAATTTTAGATGCTAAATATGACCAACAACAGTTACGGCAAGAAGTAATTGATCAAGCCGAAAAACACCAACTTCCCTTAAAAATCATCTACTGCACAGCACCTAAAGAAGTACTACAAGATCGTCTTGTCAACCGTACTGGTGATATTGCTGATGCTACCGTTGATTTATTAGCATCACAAATGCAGCAAGCTGAACCTTTTACTGATGCTGAAAAATCCTACGTTCAGGTTTGGGACACAACTCAACCACAAGAAACACAATTAAACCAAATAATTCGTTAATAGCCGTTTTTACCTTATGGCACCTAAAAACAACGACTTTTTGAGTATTTCTCCTAGCTTTCTTTCTCAGCTGATATTTGGGGCATTTTTAATCTTAATATTGTCGTTGACAGGTTCTCCCCTATCCCTGAGTATCTTTCTGGGCATTCTTGGTGGTTTCACCTTAGGTTGGATCACAAATGCCAGTAGAAATAGTCCCCAACCTCCATCTGTAGCCTCATCTGATGGCGTTGATGCAGCGCTAAAATACTGGTTATTTTTCTTGTTGGGCTTTGTACTGTTGGGATATCCTGCGCCCATGAGTATCTTACTGGGCGGAATAGGTGCTATGGGTGGGGGCTGGATTATTGCTTGGTGGGGAAGCAAAGAAGAAGCTAGAACTCAGCTACCAGTCGAAACTGTAGAAGAAGCCACAGGTGAACAAACTAGCGATAGAATCACCAGACAGCAAAAAAGAAGACCCGTCCGCCGTTATCGCCGTACTCGTGGAAGCATCAATTTTAAGTTTTGGGAAAGGTAAAGAGGCAGGGAGCAGGGAGCAGGGAGAAAAGGCGAAAGAGTTAATTTTTCTTCATCCCCCTTGCCCCCTGCCCCAATTCCTCTTCCCAATGCCCCATGCCCTATTATGTTTTTATATCTCTCTAAATTACTACCACTGTTTATTTATCCGTTGGGACTAGCTAGCGTCAGCTTGGTAGTAGCATTGATCACATTATGGAAAAGACCACGTATTGCCGCAGGTGCGATCGCTTTATCTTTAACTTTATTACTTGTTTGTAGTAATGCTTGGGCGGCGAAATCGTTAGCGCGATCGCTGGAGTGGCAAAATATCCCCCTCAAGCCAATCCCGAATGCTGAAGCGATCGTAGTTTTAGGTGGTGCAACTAAATCGGCTTCTCCTCCCAGGCCAACTGTTGACTTAAGTGAATCGGGCGATCGCGTGATTTATGCTGCTCAATTATATCGCCAACAAAAAGCTCCGATCATTATTCTCAGTGGTGGTCGAATCAATTGGCGCGGCGTTGGCTCACCAGAATCAGCGGATATGGCAACAATACTCACCTCTATTGGCATACCACCGGCAGCAATTGTCCAAGAGCCTGATTCTTTCAACACATATCAAAATGCCGTAAATGTCAAGAAAATTTTAGAAACTCGTGGCATTAATCGGATATTATTGATAACTTCGGCAATGCACATGCCGCGATCGCTAAAAATTTTTCAGCGTCAAGGTGTTGATGTGATTCCTGCACCTACTGACTTTCTCGTTAGTCAAGGCGATATCAAGGAACTCGGCAGCACTCCCAAAGCCGCTATACTGAGTTTATTACCTGATAGCGACAACCTGAATCAATTTACTAGTGCTTTAAAAGAATATATTGGTAGTTTTGTCTATCGCTTGCGCGGTTGGCTTTAATGAAGTTAAAACTATACAGATGACAGTGGGAGATTCTTTAGTTGAAACCGCTGGAATGATTCATTATGGAGAAAACCAAACAAACAAACCGATTATTCTTTTGTCTGCTTCTCTATTCAATGCGAATCAACCAAAAGCTATTTTAACTAATCCTGAAAACAGATGAATTTGTAGTGGTTATGTCTAAAAATTTACCTTATATTATTCCATCTGCTCAACCTCAAGTTGACGAAACTTTTGCTGCCTACCATACAACCCACCAATTTTACCATGAAGTTCAGACGCGTTCAGAGTTTCAGCGTTATTGTGAATGGTATTATGTAACCGCAGAGCAAAACCGTCAAGAGCTAAAAAAAATGCGCGGCGAACTGAATATTTTGCAGTGGTTTCGCCGCCCCTAAGCAATTTAGATGATTTCTAACTCATCTTCACGTAAATGAGCTTTAAATTTTTTACTAAATTGCACAAAAATCGGCAAGTTGGCGCTTACAGGTCTACCTTGCCATTCTGTGGCAAAACTTACAATTTCGCCTTCTAGACCTTTAATGTCAAAAGCCTGACCTCGATGCTCAGGATGATGATAAATTACTACCGAATCTTTAACACGGATGCGATCGCCAACTTTCATAACAACATTTACACCTAGCTTTTGCTGTTCCACAAGTATCTCCACAGCTATTCGTCATTGAACTGCTATCTTGGAAAATAGACTGCTTGCTACAGCTACTCTTAATAGGTCTAATTTTTACAGACGCACTTCATTCCTCTGTACCCGCTACACAAACAAAGCCTGCCCATGCAGGCTTTGATAGAATTAGTTAGAGACATCAGAATTTCAGAGTAGACTTTAGTATAGGCAGACTATGTGGGAAAACTTTACTTTTTATTTCTTAACAGGAATAAAGCAAGAGAACCGAGTATCGGCTTCCGTCAATTAGCAGTTCTGCGGGGAAAAAACCCACAGTACTTTACTCCTTAATGCACTTGTCCACTCCCACGGGTGTCTCAGAGGTGCTTTATCAAGGAGAAATAAGCTATAACGGGCAAGTAAAACCCGCTTTGCTCTTGCTGTGCGCTTTAACGACAAATTTCATTCTACAACAAATAGATTTCTATTCCTATAGCTGTGCTTTAACAGGAGCATATTGAAAAAGTAGAGGATTAAGAAGAAGGACAAAGGCAAAAACCAAAGCTTTCCCTTCTATTTCCTGCCCAATGCCCGATGCCCCAAGTTTTCAATCAATTAGATTTCCGTTGTGGACAAATTGCCTGTATTCCTTGGGGAAGTTGACGACATACTTGTTGAAATCCTTGCGGATTAAGTTGCCACCAAGCTAATAATCCTAGACTTGTACCTCCTACCAGCAAAGTTAATAATCCGCTAGCTAAAATTAAAGGTTTAACTCGAATTGTCTGCTTTGGCTTGGGAACTGGAGTTGTGATTGGTTCTTCTGGTAAATCCAAATCCAAATCCAAATCCAAATCTAGTAGTGCTTGGGAACTCTCTGCTAAAGATTCCTCTGCTTCTGGTGGTTCGACTTTGACAATTTCTACAATCTCTACAGGTTGCTGCGATCGCGTCACTGGCACCAAGTATTCTTTAGAGACACGGCAAAGTGTCAGCACAACTGAAGTATTATCATGACCATTTTTCTGGTTAGCTAGATTAATCCAATCACCGACAGCATCTTCAACTGAAAGCCTACCATCTAAAACTGGAATTGCGTAATCTTGCCAAGATTGCTCCACCCAGTTATGGTCACTCAAGCCATCAGAACACAAAAGTAATATGCCATCCTCATCCAAGATAAAGCGCCTAATTAAAAAACGTAGAGAATCAGCATCTTTTGTCCCCAATGCTTGGGTAAGAGCAGTCGCGTCTAGTCTTTGGAGGGCTTTGTGATACAAACTCCGAGCAGAACGGACTTCTCGCGCTGCCACATCATCATCTACAGTGAGTAACTGGCAATAGTCACGAGTCATCCAGTAAGCGCGACTATCACCAATATTCGCCAAGTACAGTTCATGAGCATTATCTGACTGCCACCCAGAAGTCGTTGATACTCGTTGCGGTACTTGCACAGCCATCACAAGAGTTGTCGCCATGCGTTCTCTACCTTGGCGTTTTTGTTCATCATTGCGAGAACAAATCACATTATTGACTACTCGTAAACTGGCCTCCAGTTGTTCCTGCAACAATTGTGGCTGTACAGGTTCAGGTTGTTCTGCTACCTCTGAAAATAAGGCACGTATTTGTAATTTCAGAGACTGTACTGCCAATTGACTGGCAACTTCACCGCCTTGGTGGCCGCCGATGCCATCACAAACAATCGACAAACGTGGTAATAATGGGTCATCTAAGTTCTGAAAAGCCGTAGGATAGCAAGTGTCTTCATTTTGCGCCAGTTCAGGGCCTGTATCTGTTGCTCCTGCCACCTTCAGGGTTAAGGGCAATTCTGCTGCCGCTGCAAGTAATAAAGCATTAAGTTGAGTGGTAATGGTTTCTAACCTTACCTTGGCATCCATCTGCTCAATTATCTGTTCTAATTTTTTGGCTACTGATGTTTTTGCAAATCCTAGCCAAGGTTGCCAAGATTGCCCCAAATCATGCAAACTTACTGTCTGGGTAGTTTCTGTTTGGTGAAGTTCCAAGAGTCGCACACACCAACCTTGTACACGGAGGTTGTCTGGCAATAGCAGACTATGGGCAACTCCTAATTCTAATAGAGGTGTCCAAAGCTGGAGAATTTGCCACAGCCAGTAAACTTGTCTAACTGCCGTTGCTTGTTCCCATGCATTAGCAATGCTTGGGTAGATATTTCCTGTTTCATCTATAGGTACATTTTCTAGTAACAGGATGTCACTACCACTTGCTCCTTCCTCTAAAGAAAGAGCGAACCCATAGACTTGAGGGAGATGCAATCGTTCTGAGTACAGCTTCAAATAAGGAATAACTGCTTGTGGTAACTCTTGGGGTACTTCTGGCGACAGTCCTGGTTGAGTATCTAGCCAAACCTGGGATGTTATCACCTCATATCTGTCTCCCACTTTCAAGCCTGGCGGCCTTTTGGCTGCTAAAGAGCCACTAGCCCAAAGATAGCGATGAACTAGAGAAGCTTGGCAACTTGCACAAACACTATCTCCCACAGGATTAATAGGATTATTACAGCCAGGATTTATGCAATAAATTATTCGCTGAGTAGAAATCATGAAATTATAAATTCAAAAAATAAATTAACTCGTGAAGTTCGATTAAATTTAGCTGTCAACAACTTGAAGGCTAGAATAGACTGGATTTGTGTACCCCTGGCTACACCTTGTTACTGAAATTAATCAAAATTGTCAAACACCAAGTTTTGCTTTCTGTAAACGTTAGGCTTTGGGTGTATTTAATCTCAGAAACGCATCTAGGTAAATGTAATGTCTAGGATGGCACTATGCCAAGTTATACCTTAATCTGGCTCCTAGCAGGATCAGTTCTGTGTTTAATGGAATTGTTTTTGCCCTCAGCTTTTGTTGCCTTCATGATGGGAATCAGTGCTTTTGTGGTGGCGCTGCTCTCCTTTGCAGGTTTGGCAAATCTATGGCTGCAAGTCTTGGTTTGGCTATTGCTTTCTTTAATACTGGTTGTGCTTTCTAGGCGGTTTTCGCAACCAAAACAACGCAAGTCAAAAATTCAAGATGCAACTGTAGCTGAAACATTAACAGAAATTGCTCCGGGAAAAACAGGACGAGTACTGTACGAGGGCAATTCTTGGCAAGCACGATGTGACGATAACCAACTCAGCATTGCACCCCATCAAAGAGTGTATGTGGTCAGAAGAGAAGGCACAACTTTAATTGTGATGCCAGAATATCTGTTGCATTCTTAGGCAAAAATCAATAGTTAGTTAAAAACTAAACTTGGAAATTTTAGGAGAATCAATAAATGTTAGAAAATTTATTTTTACTAGTCTTTTTGGCGCTTGGTGGTTCTGCGGTGGCTGGGTCTGTGAAAGTTATCAACCAAGGCAATGAAGCTCTGGTGGAAAGACTGGGTAGCTACAACAAAAAAATGGAACCAGGGCTAAATTTTGTAATCCCTTTTTTGGATAAACTTGTCTATCAAGAAACTATCCGCGAAAAAGTCTTAGATATCCCCCCACAAAAATGCATCACCCGCGACAACGTTGGTATTGAGGTGGATGCAGTGGTTTACTGGCGCATCGTGGATATGGAAAAAGCTTGGTACAAAGTAGAAAATCTCCAGTCGGCAATGGTGAATTTGGTGCTTACCCAAATTCGTTCGGAAATGGGACAGCTAGAGTTAGATAAAACCTTTACTGCCCGTTCTCAAATTAATGAAATGTTAATGCAAGATTTGGATATAGCCACTGACCCTTGGGGGGTAAAAGTGACGCGGGTAGAACTGCGAGATATTATCCCCTCTCAAACTGTGCGGGAATCAATGGAATTGCAAATGTCGGCAGAACGGCGCAGACGGGCAGCAATTTTAACTTCTGAAGGTGAGAGGGAATCTGCTGTCAACAGCGCCAAAGGTAAAGCTGAAGCGCAAATACTGGATGCTGAGGCTCGTCAAAAAGCGACTATTCTCCAAGCCGAAGCGCAACAAAAGACAATTGTGTTGCAAGCACAGGCAGAACGCCAACAGCAAGTTCTCAAGGCGCAAGCAACCGCAGAAGCAATGCAAATTATTACTAATACTTTGAAAAATGAGCCAGGCGCACAGGAAGCTTTACAATTTTTACTTGCCCAAAATTATCTGGAAATGGGCATGAAGATTGGTAGCAGCGGCAGCAGCAAGGTAATGTTTATGGACCCACGCAGTATTCCTGCCACTTTAGAGGGAATGCGTTCTATTGTTTCTGACGCTACTGGAGTAAATTCTAACTCCTTGTTTAGTAGTGAAGTACCGACTAATAATAATCGACCCAATTAACAAGTCAAGAGATGGTCTTTCACTTGTCTTCAAGTGATCTCTTGTAAGACTCACGCACTCATGACGAACAACTAAGCCTTTGTGATTACTTCGCTGCGATCGCAAGCCCTACGTAAGATTTGTCTTGGTGAAAATTTTGAGGGAAGTAATTAATTTTAAATTCCCTCACAAACAATTTTAAGCATCTGCCGTAACCAAAGACTTGCTTGATCTTGATCTGTAAGTTTGCTCCAAAGCATAGAAATCATCCACGGTTCAGTTTGCAGGGGAAGTTCAAAAATTTCTAATGTGCCTTGACATGCAAATGGTTTTGCTAGTCGTGATGGGATGGCGGTAACTAAGTCACTAGATGAAATGACTGCTGGTAGGATTAGCAAGTGAGGAGTCGTAAGTACGACTCGACGCTGGAGGTTGGATTGAGCCAGCACTTTGTCGAGTTCACCCACATCATCTCTACGGAGGGTGAAAAGAGCATGAGGAAGTTGAGCAAAGGTTTCTAGTGTAATAGTCTCCTGGTTAAGGGCAGGATGTCCACGGCGAGAGATACCTACAAACTGTTCTGGAAATAATGGAATCTGCATTGTTTGTCTGGGCGGATTTTGGAACACACCCAAAGCCACATCAATCTCTCGCTGCTCTAAGAGTTCCCCAACACTGTCTTTTTCAAAACCAATCAATCTAAAATCAATGCTTGGTGCAGTCTGACGGCAGACTTCTAATAATTTGGGTATAACAACATAGCTAGTGTAATCGGAACTACCAATTGCAAAAGTATGTTTAGAAGTAGTTGGGTCAAAAGTTTGGCTAGTTTCTAATGTCTGTCGGATTTGTTGTAGAGCCATTGAGATATTAGGGGCAATTTCTATTGCTCTGGCCGTAGGCTGCATTTCTCTACCCATACGAATAAATAAATCATCTTGGAATAGCGATCGCAATCTTCCCAATGCAGCACTCATCGCTGGCTGTCCCAAATACAGCCGTTGAGCGGCAACTGTAACACTCCGTTCTTCAAAAAGCACTTCAAAAGCAACAAGCAGGTTCAGGTCAACGGCGGACAGATCTATTAATGCCATCAATTAAACATATTATTACAATCAATTTGATTAATTTACAACATCTCAGTACAGTAAACTTAAAATTAGTTTAGAGGTCATAAAAATGACTACTCAAAAAAAGATTGCTGTGGTTACAGGCAGTAATCGAGGGCTAGGATATGCTATTTCCCGTCAATTATCCCAAATTGGCAACCGCGTAATTCTGACGAGTCGTAATGAAACAGATGGTCTTGCTGCTAAGCAACAGCTTGATAGTGAAGGGCTTGATGTAGACTATCACTTGTTAGATGTCACTAGTGATGAAAGTGTGCAGCAGTTTAGTGATTGGCTGCATGAAACTTATGGCAAGGTAGATATTTTAGTTAATAATGCAGGTGTAAACCCCACAACTAAGCCGGAGGAGTCCAGCTTACTGAGTGTTCAACTGGAAACGATGCGATCCACTTTTGAAACTAATGTTCTTGCAGTATTACGAATTTCTCAAGCATTAATTCCTTTGATGCAGGTGCAAAATTACGGTCGCATCGTTAATATTTCCACGGAAATGGCATCTATGGTGTCAGTTCCTACCGATTATTACCCTTTAGCGCCCTCCTATCGACTCTCTAAGGTGGGAGTGAATGGACTAACCGTAATTCTTGCCAAGGAACTCCAAGGTAGTAATATTCTTGTTAATGCCTATTCTCCTGGTTGGATGAAAACTGATATGGGGGGTGATAATGCCCCGTTTACGGCAGAAGAAGGAGCCGAAACCGCTGTCTATCTAGCAACACTGCCGGATGGAGGAGCGCAAGGATTATTTTTTGCAGAGATGCGAAAGTTTGGTGGACCGATTCAATTACAGTGGTAGGTTAATATGGAAAATTCCGCAGGTTTACCGCCGATTTACGTAGATACAACCATCGAATTAGCACCTGCTAAAATTATTACTTCATTCCCGGTCAATACTTTTTTGGAAAATCTGGCAATCGCTCCAGATGGTACGATATTTGTCACAAATCACGAAGCTGGCCAAGTTGTTCGCATTACTTTAGATGGCAATCAGCAGATTCATGCCACTGTTGAGGGCAAAGTCAGTGGTCTGGCTTTCACTACTAATGGGGGTTTAGTAGCAACGGGATGGAATGCGGATTCTATACCTGTGGTTTCTTTAATCGCCGCAGATGGCACAGTGGAAACCTTGCTCACACTGCCAGACGCGATGTTCTTAAATGGCATTACCCCGCTTTCTGTCACTCAATATTTAATAGCAGATTCCTATCGGGGGGCAATTTGGTTGATTGATATTGCCCAACGCCGTGGTTCAATTTGGTTAGAACATCCTTTATTGGCTCGTAGTAATCCAGAAAACGTTATTCCGGCTGCAAATGGTTTGAAGCGTTTTGGTGATATTCTTTACGTTTCTAATACAGAAAAAATGTTGCTGTTGAAAATTCCGATGACTACAGCAGGTGAACCTGGTGAGCCAGAAATCTTTGTTGAAAAGACCAATATTGATGACTTTGCTTTTGATGTGGAAGGCAACCTTTATGGAGCAACACATATTTACAACAGTGTCATCAAGATTACACCCGACGGAAAAACCACAATCATTGCTCAATCAGAACAAGGCGTAATTGGCAGTACAGCCGTTGCTTTTGGTCAAACCCAGAGCGAACGCACCGCAATTTATGTCGTGATGAATGGGGGAATGTTTTTACCTCCTCCTACAGGTGTGGTTCCTGCTAACGTTGTTCGGCTAGAAGTGGGGAAAGCTGGGTATGTCTTTTAGTAACTTGCTAAGAGTTGGATGACAGACTTACAATGCCTTTGAATATTCAATCTTTGGATGAAGCAAATGCGCGAAAAATCGCTGGGTGGCATTATGATGCACCTTATGATTTCTATAATTTAAACTCCAAGGAAATTGAACAAAACATACACTACTTTCTCGATCTTCAAAACAATTTTTACGGTATTTTTGCAGAGCCAAGAGAGTTTATTGGCTATTGTAGTTTTGGCAAAGATGGTCAAGTGCCTGGAGGTAATTACAGTAAGCCAGGGCTAGATATTGGTATGGGTATTTGTCCAAATTTAACAGGACAAGGTCAGGGACGCTGCTATGTTGCAACGGTTCTAAATTTTGCTCAACAGATGTTTGCACCTTCTATTATGCGGGTGACTATTGCGGCGTTTAATCGGCGTGCCCTCCAGGTATGGTATGGAATGGGGTTTGATTCTGTTGATACCTTTGAGCATCAGTACTTGGATGTACCTTTTATCATCTTGGTACGAAAAACCGAGCATGTATCAAAAGCTTAATGGTGACATAACTATGGAGATGGAACAAGGCGATCAGTTTGTAACCGTAGTCATTTCACAGATTGTCAAACCAGGATGTGAAATTGCTTACGAGGCTTGGTTGAAAGAGATTACCAGTGTTTCTAGAACTTATCTTGGTCATTTGGGTACAAATGTGATTCGTCCCCAAACTGGTGTGCGATCTGAATATGTGATTATCTTCCGGTTTGACGGTTATGAAAATTTGAAAGCGTGGATGACATCGCGCGATCGCCAATATTGGCTAAATCAAGCCCAAACATTGGTTGAATCTGATCCTCATGTTCAACAAATCAGTGGATTAGAAGCTTGGTTTTCTCTTCCTGGTAAACCACTGAAGACTCCACCACGCTATAAAACAGCATTACTAACTTGGGCAGCTGTATATATATTGATTAATGTATTGAATGCGTTGATAACGCCCTTACTTCGTGGTTTACCGTCTTTGATTGCTTCGCTGATTATTACTATTATTATGGTTGTATTGTTAACTTACGTGATTATGCCTAGAGTTAGCCGTTGGTTTAGCAAGTGGCTATATGCCCAATAGAGAGTAGTTTAGCTTACTCTTCGCAAGAAGTAAGTAAAGGCGATTATGATACCCTGATCAATTCTATATTTGAGGTGTTAGCTTGCAACTTAACCCAGGTGAAGAAGGGAATTGCCAATAGCTAAGTTGCAGAGAAAAAATTGTGAAAACATCTAAATCAGGCGATCGCTCTTTCAATAAGGTGTGATAAATCAAAGGGTATAGTTGTGCAGAAGAAAATTTTGCACATTAATTTTCTAGTTTTTCATTAATTTTTAATTTACCAACCTGACCTATAAAAGTTGGTATAGCACAACAAATATCGAATCATTAAGTTTATAGAGCTAGTTAACAAGGTCAAGGAGTATACTTAAAACTACGCCAATAAGCTTGTGCTGATATTTAGAGAAATGTCAACAGCAAAAAGAAATAAGCTTAATGGTACTTTTGTTCATAAAATTGCCCAATAATCCAGCAACTAAATAGTATTTGCTAACATTTGTGTTGTTTTGTAACATTTTTACAATTTTTTCTCCTCCTTACGATGTCGTTGTGTCATCATGGGAGACGAGAGTTAATTCGGCGACAGCGTTTGTTTTTAGTATTGACAGGCTTTTTCCTTGTGGTATTTACAGACTTCTCTCCGAAATCTAAATCTCTACACTCTAACGGTTTTGGAGACTATCTATGTCAGTTTATGTAGGCAACCTTTCCTACGAAGTTACACAAGACGCTCTGAGTGCAGTTTTTGCAGAATATGGTTCTGTAAAACGCGTTCAGATCCCTACTGATCGTGAAACAGGCCGTGTACGCGGCTTTGCTTTTGTGGAAATGAGTACAGATGCAGAAGAAACAGCTGCAATTGAAGCTCTTGATGGTGCCGAGTGGATGGGCCGTGACTTAAAAGTCAATAAGGCTAAACCCAGAGAAGACAGAGGTGGTTCCTTTGGTGGTGGTGGTGGTGGCAACCGTGGTGGCTACGGTTCCCGTAACCGCTATTAAGCAACATAGATTAGATCCTTTTTAAGGTATAAAAAGGATTTTGCTGTTTATCAACTTATGATAGCAGTAATTTAATAAAATTTAGCAAAGACTCAAGTAGTAATATTTGAGTCTTTG
>JBBSOP010000047.1:0-16335 GCA_038259655.1 Chroococcales cyanobacterium | reverse complement strand
GAAACCGTTCTTGTACTAGCTGGTAAATTTGGGGATTATTTTGAATTGGTCTGAGTTGTTTAACTACACAACGGCGTTTGGAGGGCATATAAGTATCTTCGGCTAGAAAGGTTTCACCGAATCCCCCAGCGCCTAGTGTACGGATAACTTGATAGCGATCATTTAGTAGCTGTGTTGTCATAATAAGGTGATCAGCAATAGTTAGCCCACTATAACTTCACTTTAGATCCAGTAAACCTTCTTCTTTTAATTTAGGATTAAAGCGAATTTGTGTCTGTAAACCCCGCGCTTCTAATGATGTGATAATTTCGGCTTCTACTCGTCGTGCCACATTTTTGATGATTTTAATTTGCATTAATTCATCATTAGTTGGTTTTTGATAATTTGCTTGTTCTTCAGGTGTCATGACTTTTTTAGCATCTATCGGTTGCGTCCATGTTTCCTGGTTTTCTCCATTTCCTGAAGGAACACTACCATTTTCAGCAATCCACCAATTCTCAATACTTTCTAAAATCGTACGACTGGGACGCTCAATAGTTTGAACTTTTACCCAATAGCATTGTTGTGGTTGACGTACCAAATGCTGTCTAAGACTGAGATAAACATCACGAGAATATCCCACAAATTGCAAAACTTTTTCTTGGTCAAATATGGCATATACTCCTATTTTCCCTTGAAACTGTTCAGGCAATTGGCCGTTATCATCAATATAAGCAACGTATTCGAGTGTAGCTAAAGCAGGAATATTCGTTTCGGTGGTCATAGATCAAATCTAAAAATTGCTATTTGCTAAGTACACGATTTAAAAAGTTCGTATTAAACCTCTGCATTGAAAAACACTACTAGTATGTCAAGTTTAAATTGATGGATGAGCAAGTTCGTAGTAAGGACTTAAGTCCTTATTTTCTAAGCACTAAAGTGCTTACTACAAATCCTCAAAACAAACTTGATGACCTACTACTTATTTAACTAACTTTTCTAAAAATTGTACAAAGGCGACTGGGCTTGAAAATCTTCGCACTAAACATAAAATTTGGCGGCACATTGATGATGGCGTACTGATCAGATTCATAATATTTTTCAAATTCTGCTGGCATTCCCTTGGGAGTAGTTAAGCTATAGGGAACTGGCTGAAAAAGCAGTTCGGTAAATTCCACTTTTTCACACTGCAACTGCTGACAAATTTGCTTGAGAAAAGATTCTCCTGTTAATAATTGAAACAAATTTGCTTGAGCTTGCGGTTCAAGAGTAAAACTGCTATCAAAGTTCTGGACAATTTTAAGAGGCATTTTGTTAAATATTGTGACAACAAGTAAAAAGGCAAAAGAAATTACTCTTTTGCCTTCTACATTTTACATTTTAATTTTTACCTTTTGGCTTTACTCTTCTTCGTAATCGTCTGTGTCGTCTTCCTCGTAATCGTCTTCATCTTCTTCTTCGTCCTCTTCTATGAGGTCAGTAACTTCATCGGCAATTAAGTCATCGTCATCATCGAGAATTGGCTTTTCTGTACGCCGACTACCAAATCCAGTTTCTGTAAGTCCAGGAGAATCTAGATTATAGGCGCGAGCTGTGCGATCGTCTAACACCATATCCAGGGGATCATCGACTTCATCTAAGACGCTACTGCTATCTAAAACAGCATATTCATCGATCGCACCGGGTTCTTCATAGGTATTGTACCCAGTACCTGCCGGAATCAATCTGCCGATAATCACGTTTTCCTTTAAGCCCCGCAGCCAATCAGATTTACCTTCAATAGCTGCTTCGGTTAGTACCCGTGTTGTCTCTTGGAAGGATGCGGCAGAAATAAAGCTGTCAGTGTTTAATGATGCTTTGGTGATACCCAGTAAGACAGGAGTATACTCTGCCCTTGCACCACCTGTAATCGCCATAGCTTCGTTCACCTGCTCAACTTGGCGCAACTCTACCAATTCACCCGGAAGCATGGTAGTATCTCCACCATCATCAATCCGAACTTTGTTGGTCATCTGACGCACGATAACTTCAATGTGCTTATCGGCAATATCAATTCCTTGAGACTGATATACCATTTGCACTTCGTTCACTAAGAATGTTTGCACCTTCTGCAAAGCATGGCTAGCACAAGCATAAACTCCATCCTCAGAACCCAAGCTAAAGAAAATTTCCAAAATTTCGTGAGGATTAGATGGGCCATCGCTCAACGGTTCCCCAGCTGAAACAATTGCGCCATCTGGAACCATCAAATTTTGCCCAGGGCCTAAAGGATAATCGGTAACTACACCATTGGATTCTACAACCTTAATAGCGATCGCTTCATCACCATCACCATAAACTACCTTAACTTCTCCGGCTCGCCGACAGAGAATACATGCCTCTTTCGGTTTACGTGCTTCGAGCAATTCCTCAATCCGGGGCAAACCTTGGATAATGTCTCCAGTTTTAGCACGTTCAAACACCAACAACACCAAGTTATCGCCCCGTTGTACCAAATCGCCATCTTCTATCTGTAAGACAGCACCAGGACTGACTCGGTAGGGACGGCCAACGCGGATAGTGACAGAGTAGTTTTGAGTACTTAGGGCTGCATCTTGGGTTCTAGAAGTATTTGCGGCAGTTTTGATATCTACTACTTGTCCAGATTCTTCAGCAAAGACTCCAGAGGCAATTTCTACACCTTCTACCAGCAAGTCACCCTTTTTCACTTTGGGTTGGGTGCTAGTATTCATTGTGATCATGTCAGTGTCTTGGCGCAACACCAAACAACGACGGACAGTTTCACTACCTTTCTGCACACCCCGGACAATACCCCCTTCTTTAGACAAGATTTTGGTACGTGAAACCACAGCACCAGGAGCGATGGTTTGTCCATCTTCTACTTCCAAGGTGGTCTGGGTACTACCTTGGGTAGCATCAGCAGTAATGTCCCGCCGAATTACCAAGGATTCCAAAATTACCAATTGCAAGCGCAGACACTCAGAGGCGGAGATTTCCTCCGTTGTCGAGTCTGAGTCTAATACTGGTGCGATCGCTAACTCTTCACCTTCCCCTTCTTCATTGATCAATTCAATATCTGCTGCTAAAGGAGAGGCATTATGATCTTGTTCACCTTCTTGCTCAATTTCTAACACCAACTGAGTTCGCAGCAACTCCACCCCTTCAACAGACTTGACGCGTTCAGAATCTTTGTAGGGCAATCTTTGTACTGCCCGCAACTGAATCGAACGCCCTGTTTGCTGACTAATTGATGTGGTTGATGGCACATCAGGATTATCCGGTACAGCAAACTCCACTACTGGACGACTCAATAAAGCTGGCCCTTCTGGAGACTCTACATACTGGATATAGCGCAATTCAGTGGCGACACTACCTTGGAACTCTTCACCTGGTTGGACAAAAGTATTATCTCGTCCCATGACTGCTTCTGGATCGTCTACCATTAGCAGTTCCCCTGGCTTCACGACTACTTCCCGCAGGATGTCATTTTTCTGGGTAACTTCTACTACACCACTGGTTTGACAGAAGATATCTTTGACTACCTCAGTCCCAGCTTCGACAAACTGTCCGTCTTCTACTAACAGTAAGGAAATATCTTTATTAACTTCGTGGGTTTCTTCGGGAATCCACAACAGAGTACCACCTTGCACAACTTCATAGCCCAGCTTGGCTTTGCCTTTTTTCTGGACTTCAATACCAGCGAATTTCAAAAACCCACCAGTAGTTGTGCGATAGCGATCGTCAATCAATTCAGCGACAACCTGACCATTTTGAACTTTAGTCCCTGGGGTAGCCCGGAGGTTAAATACTTGGTTGTTGCCAGTGGTAACTAAGTAGCTATTGCGACCTTGGGAACTTTGGACTGTAACTTTTGCTTGGTCTAAAACCACAGAAGCAGTGATGATTTCGATTTCCCTGGTACTTTTGCCTGGGGTAGCTTCTGGCAAACGTACGACACCGCCATGTATGCTAGTTAATTTGGTTTCTGCCAAGACACCATTTGAGGCGATCGCATCACCATTTTTAACTATTAATTCTGCACCAGGGGGCAAGTTATAAACTTCCCCAGACAAAATCCAAATCAAGCCACCTCTAGCGGCTGTGGTTGTAGTATTACCTTGGCGATCGGTTTTTTGTTCTGGAACTACATCCGCAAACTGCACTTCCCCTGCTAAGTCAGAAGCTACGTCTTTGACAGCTTTTTCTGTATTAGCACGAGTTGTACGTCCACCAAGAGCCACTTCTGCCAGCAATTGGCCAATTTTTACCTGTTGTCCATCAACTACATAGAGTGTGGAGCCTTGGGTAACATGAATTTCTTGGATGGCTTGGCTATTAGAACCTTCTTTTTTAGGCTCCAAATTGATGATGCCGTTAACTTCAACATACAAGGCATCTTCGCCGTGGCGGGTGCGATATGTGCGAGTCCGCAGTTTACGGGGTAGACGGATAGTACCTTCTGTTTTGGAACGCACTTGCTGCGCTACTTCCCCAGTAAATACACCACCTGTATGGAATGTCCGCATGGTGAGCTGAGTTCCAGGTTCACCAATACTTTGGGCAGCAATAATCCCGACTGCTTCACCCAAGTCAACCATCTTAGCGTGGGCTAAACTCCAGCCGTAGCAGTGTTGACAGACAGAACGTGCAGCTTCACAAGTCAGGGGCGATCGCGCCACGACTTCACTAACTCCAGCTTTTTGAATTACTGCTGCTAAGTCATCAGAAATTGGGGTATTGCGTGATGCAATCACTTCTTTTGTGGTGGGATGCACTACGTCTTCACCAACCACCCTTCCTAGTAAGCGCTGACCAATAGGAATCAAGGTTTTAGCACCTTCTGTCATTGGCCGTACGGGAATCCCTCTGGTGGTTCCACAGTCAAATTCCCGAATAATCACATCCTGGGATACGTCCACTAGACGACGGGTGAGATAACCAGAGTCAGCCGTCCGCAAGGCAGTATCTACCAATCCTTTTCTCGCACCATAAGACGAAATAATGTATTCCGTTACGGTTAGCCCTTCACGGAAATTGGTTTTAATGGGCAAGTCAATAATTTCCCCTTGGGGATCTGCCATCAATCCCCGCATTCCCACCAATTGCCGCACTTGGGAAATATTACCCCGCGCCCCAGAGAATGCCATCATGTACACTGAGTTGAGAGGATCAGTCTTTTTAAAGTGGACGACGACTTCATCTTTGAGGGCTTCACTGGTACCATTCCAGGTATCAATTACTTTTTGAAAGCGTTCCACTTCTGTGATTTCTCCCCGTTGATAACGGGTTTCGGTGGCACGAATTTCTTCCTCTGCCGCATCTAAGAGCGCTCGCTTAGTTGGCGGTATCATCAAGTCATCAACACTGATAGAAACCCCTGCTTTGGTAGCGTAGCGAAATCCTAACTCTTTGAGTTTGTCCGCCATCACGGCTGTACGCGCCGTTCCATAATGCGTAAACGCCCAGGAAATTAATTTCCTCAGTTGACCTTTATCAACTACGCGATTGCGAAAAACCGTGTTTTCGTTAGTCATTTATTTATTTAGTCCTTCATCTTTAGTTATTCAGATTGGGCATGAGAAGAGGCAGGGGGGAACGGGGCAGGGTGCAGAGGGGATTAAAGAAAATAAATACCTTGAATTTGTATCATAATTATTCTCCCTTTCCTCTTGTTTTCCCCTGCCTTTCCTAGTCCCTGGCTCTTAAACTGCTAATGCTTCCTGAATTGCTTTGTTGTAAATAACACGACCAGGCGTTGTATGTACATACTGAGAAATTAAATTTCCTTGAGCGTCTTCTCTAACTCGGCGGAATTTATACAGCAACGTCCGACTACCATCACTATTTTCTGTGACTTTCATCGGTTCTTCATCTGGTTGGTCTGATTCAACTTCACCATCAAACCGCACGTAGATGTAGGCGTGTAAGTCAATTTGCTCTTGCTGGAAAGCCATGATTACATCATCTAGAGAAGCAAAGTAATTACCTGCTCCTTTGGTAGCACCAGGATTTTCTGCTGTTAAGTAATATGCCCCCAATACCATATCTTGGCTAGGTGTGATAATGGGTCTGCCTGTAGCTGGTGAGAGAATATTATTAGAAGCCAGCATCAACAACCGCGCTTCTGCCTGACTTTCTAAAGACAAAGGAACGTGTACCGCCATTTGGTCGCCGTCAAAGTCAGCGTTAAACGCTGGACACACCAAAGGATGCAGTTGAATTGCTCTACCTTCCACTAAAATCGGTTCAAAAGCTTGAATACCTAAGCGGTGCAGTGTCGGCGCTCGGTTGAGCATAACTGGGTGTCCTTCAATCACCTCTTCTAGAACATCCCAGACACTGGGATCATTCCGAGATATCAGTTTTTTCGCCGCTTTGATGTTATTGACCATCCCACTGCGAATCAGGCGATTAATCACAAATGGTTGAAATAGCTCGATAGCCATTTCTCTAGGCAAACCGCACTGGTGAATTTTCAGCTTCGGTCCGACAACAATTACAGAACGTCCAGAATAGTCAACTCGTTTACCTAACAAGTTTTGCCGGAAACGACCTTGCTTACCTTCAATAATGTCAGACAAAGACTTCAGTGGTCGGTTATTTGCTCCTACTACCGTGCGTCCACGGCGACCATTGTCAATCAAAGCATCTACTGCTTCTTGCAGCATCCGCTTTTCATTCCGCACAATAATTTCTGGTGCTAAGATCTCTTGCAGCCTTGCCAAGCGATTATTACGGTTAATGACTCGCCGATACAAGTCATTCAAATCGCTGGTAGCAAAGCGTCCACCATCCAGCTGTACCATTGGGCGCAGGTCGGGCGGAATTACAGGAATGACCGCCATCACCATCCACTCAGGTTTAGAACCGGTGGCAATAAAGTTGTCAATCACCCGCAGGCGCTTAATTAACTTGGCTCGCTTTTGCCCTTTTGCATTACCAATTTCTTCACGTAGGCTTTCAGCTTCTTGCTCTAAGTTGATATCAGCAAGCAAATGCAGCAGCGCTTCAGCACCAATACCTACCTCAACGCCCTGCAACTGAGAGTCTTCGCTGTAAATTTGGTCTTCAATTTCTAACCACTGGTCTTCACTGAGTAGCTGTTTGTAAGTTAAAGTTTCAGCATTCCCAGGACTGAGGACAACATAAGAGTTGAAATAGACTATTTGCTCTACATCCCGCAAAGGCATATCCAACAAAATGGAAATATAGCTAGGGATGCCTTTGAGATACCAGACGTGGGCTACTGGAGCCGCCAGTTTGATATATCCCATGCGGTGGCGACGTACGCGCGATTCGGTAACTTCTACACCACAACGCTCACAGACAATTCCACGGTGACGTACTCTTTTATACTTACCGCAATGACACTCCCAATCTTTTGCAGGGCCAAAGATACGCTCACAAAACAAGCCATCCATTTCCGGCTTGAGAGTTCGGTAATTAATTGTCTCTGGTTTAGTGACTTCGCCTACTAATTGACCGTTAGGCAAAGTTCGTTCACCCCATTGCCGAATACGTTCTGGCGATGCTAAACCGATTTTGACGTAATCAAACTGATTAGTTTGGGCTGGTCTCATTTCTTTAGTACTAAGTTCTAAGTTATGAGTAAGTAAATGCACGAGGTTCTACGCCCGTGCTAGGAAAAGTATTTAGTTTTAACTTGTGAGTTGGGAGTTATTAGTTTTTAACTTTATAACTCCTTACTTCTCACTCTCTACTCTTCTTCCAAAGAATCACGGGAGAGAGATTCGTAGGTTGGTCTTGGAGGTGTACGCCGAGCAGACTGGTCTGCCATTAAATCGACTTCGACATCCAAGGAACTACCATCTGTTTGGGTTTCTACTTTGTGTACGGCAATGTCTAAACCCAATGATTGTAGTTCTCGCATCAGCACCTTAAAGGATTCTGGTGTTCCAGGTCGAGGAATTGCCTTACCTTTAACGATCGCATTTAGCGCTTCATTACGCCCCTGCATATCATCAGATTTGACTGTTAGCAATTCCTGCAAGGTGTAAGCTGCACCAAAGGCTTCCAATGCCCACACTTCCATTTCCCCAAACCGCTGACCACCTTGTTGGGCTTTGCCACCCAAAGGTTGCTGAGTTACCAAGGAGTATGGGCCTGTGGAACGGGCATGAATCTTGTCGTCCACTAAATGCACCAACTTCAGCATATAAGCCACACCCACGGTAATTGGGCGGTCAAAGGGTTCACCAGTGCGACCATCATAGACCAAGATTTTGCCAGGATTATCTGGGTTATATACCCAATCTTTGCCTGTTTCGTCTCGTG
Source organism: Chroococcales cyanobacterium (assembly GCA_038259655.1). Classification (GTDB taxonomy): domain Bacteria; phylum Cyanobacteriota; class Cyanobacteriia; order Cyanobacteriales; family Nostocaceae; genus Halotia. Next base: position 8,061 of record JBBSOP010000047.1, on the reverse strand, counting down.
CTTCTTGCAATTTGCCATGTACAATGCGGCGGGATGATTCTTCACCGTACATTTCATCAAAGGGAGTAATCTTAAATCGGACTCCCAAGGTTTGACCAGCCCAACCCAACATACACTCAAATACTTGCCCAACGTTCATCCGGCTGGGTACGCCCAAGGGATTGAGGACGATATCTACTGGGGAACCGTCAGGTAAATAAGGCATATCTTCCGCTGGTAAGATCCGCGAAATGATTCCTTTATTACCGTGTCGTCCTGCCATTTTGTCGCCGACTTGGATTTTGCGCTTTTGCGCTACATACACCCGGACTACCATGTTGGCTCCTGGTGGCAGTTCGTCGCCTTGTTCACGGGTAAACAAACGTACGTCTACTACCCGACCTTTTTCACCGTTTGGTACACGCAGGGAATTATCTCGCACATCCCTAGCTTTTTCTCCGAATATGGCGCGTAACAGTTTTTCTTCTGGTGGTTGGTCTGATTCACCTTTAGGTGTAACTTTTCCGACCAAGATATCTCCTGATTCTACCCACGCTCCAATCCGAATAATTCCCTGTTCATCCAATTGGCGCAGAGCATCTTCCCCGACGTTAGGAATTTCTCTGGTGATTTCTTCTGGGCCTAGTTTGGTTTGTCTAGCTTCAATTTCATATTTTTCAATGTGAATTGAGGTGTAGATATCATCCTGTACCAGTCGCTCCGAAATCAAAATTGCATCTTCGTAGTTATAGCCTTCCCAAGGCATATAAGCGACGACAATATTTTGTCCCAATGCTAATTCGCCACCTTCGGTAGAGGAGCCGTCAGCCAGCACTTGACCGGCAACAACGCGCTCACCAATCCGAACTAGGGGCTTTTGATTAAGACAGGTATCTTGATTAGATCTTTGGTACTTGGATAGTCGGTACTTAATTTCCGAACTCCCAGATTTGGGACGTACCCGGATTTCTGTGGCATCAACATAGATCACATCGCCATCAGTACGCGAGATGATTACCATCCCGGAGTCTCTTGCTCCTTGTGCTTCTAAACCAGTACCTACTAAAGGACGCTCTGGTTTAAGCAAGGGTACTGCCTGCCGTTGCATGTTGGAACCCATCAGCGCTCGGTTAGCGTCGTCATGCTCCAAAAAGGGAATCATGCTCGTCGCCACTGATACGATTTGCACTGGGGAAACTGCTACATAATCCACTTGTTCTGGTGTGGTTGTTGCCCAGTCTTGACGATAGCGCACAGGAACTAGTGGCCCTTTGATGTAGCCATTTTCGTCTACGGGGATATCACCAGTGGCAGTCCGTAAGTCGTCTTCTTCGTCGGCTGTCATGTAAACTGGTGTCACGTCAAATCGCACCCGCCCATTTTCTACGGGTCTAAATGGCGTTTCTAAAAAGCCGTATTGGTTGACTTTGGCATGGGTTGCTAAGGAGCCAATCAAACCAGCGTTCGGGCCTTCTGGTGTCTCAATCGGACAAATACGTCCGTAGTGAGAAGGATGGATATCTCGTACCGCAAAGCCAGCCCGTTCACGAGTTAAACCACCGGGGCCTAAGGCGCTGAGACGACGCTTGTGGGTTAGTTCTGCCAGGGGATTAGTTTGATCCATGAACTGACTTAACTGGCTAGAACCAAAGAACTCTTTAATGGCTGCTACCAATGGTTTGGGGTTAACTAAGGAAGCAGGGGTGAGGACTTCGGCATCGGATACGGTCATTCGTTCCCGAATGATTCGCTCTAGTCGATTTAAACCAACGCGCACCTGGTTCTGTAGTAATTCACCTACGCTTCTTACCCGACGATTTCCTAAGTGATCAATGTCGTCGATGTTGCCAATATCATATTCCAGGTTAATCAGGTAGTCTACTGCTGCCAAGATATCCCCAGAAGTCAGTACACGCATGGTGTCGGGAACAGACAACCTCAGCTTTTTGTTGAGTTTATAGCGTCCGACACGACCTAAGTCATAACGTTTTGGATCAAAGAAACGCGAGTCTAATAGTTGTTGTCCACCCAATACTGTGGGCGGTTCACCAGGACGCAGTTTGCGATACAACTCCATCAAGGCTTCTTCTTCGGAAAATTGCCCTTCTTTTTCGATGGTTTTTTGAAAGTATTCTGGGTGACGTAAAGCGTCAAAAATTTCGTTATCTGATAAGCCCAGAGCTTTTAATAGCACCTGCGCTGAAAGTTTACGGGTTTTGTCAATACGTACCCAAACTAAATCGTTACGATCTGTTTCAAATTTTAGCCATGCGCCTCGGTTGGGGATGAGACTGGCAGAATAGGTACGCCGCCCGTTTTTGTCAATTTCGGATTTGTAGTAAACTCCTGGCGATCGCACGATTTGATTGACGATCACTCGCTCGGCTCCGTTAATAATAAACGTGCCGCGATCGGTCATTAAAGGCAGATCCCCAATAAATACTTCTTGCTCTTTAATGTCTCCTGTTTCTTTGTTCAACAGGCGTGTGGGGACATACATTTGCACCGCATAAGTACTATCCCGCCGTTTGGCTTCTTCAACGCTATACTTTGGCTCTTTGAGTTTGTAGTTGTGTCCGAGAAAGTGCAATTCTAGCTTGCCAGTGTAATCTGTGATCGGACTAAAAGAGTTAAGTTCTTCTATCAACCCTTCTTCCAAAAACCAGCGAAAGCTTGAACGCTGGATTTCAATCAAGTCGGGCAACAAAAAGGCGGGTTCAATATATGTTTCGCTAGTCATGCCTCTACCTTTGTCAACCTGGTTAAACTTATTGATAAAACACCACTTTTGGCAGTTTTTCACCGCCAGCTAGTGTCTATAGCTATTTGGGAACTTTTCCTGATGCCAACTGCTATTTGAGAAATGCAGGTAAACGCAGCAATTTAAGCCGGAAATAGCGATTTTGACAAGGGGGTAATCGCCCTTGCTGGCAGTTCAGAGCCACAACTGTCTGGCTGTTAACTTGATGCTTTAACAGCAGGTGGCTGGAATATAGCTGAATTTGATTTGTTTTGATCAATTTCCCCTCCTAAAAGTGCGCTCATCAACCCACGCACTCTAGACTTTATCTGTCTTCAATACACCGTTTAGACTCACGGCGATATTTTAGGGTTGAGGAAATGAGCCGCTCTTTGTCGGCTTGGTATTAGACTGGCTTGATTTTGGGGGGTTTTACTCACAAGACAATTTACGTTTAACAATTTCCTATAGGTTTAGATACAGACTAGTCAGGCAGTTTCTACCTAAGTTTAGCTCACGGTTATGAGAGCATCAGGATGTAGAGAGGAGGAGGATGGTCAAGTTGATAACAGTAAAAAATCAAGTTTTAGAAGTTTTCAATTCCTTCCTTTATCATTATGACGCAAGCAAAATGTTTTGGAGGGAATGATCTTAGCATATTTTTGTCCTTCTAAAGGTTTATTTCTTTCAACCTACGAACTAACCTTAAATACTTGTAACTTATACTACCAAACCGAATAATTCACAGGCATTTCGGGTGGTTTGATGGGCGATCGCCTCGACTGTTTCCCCACGCAACTCGGCCACTTGTTCTGCCACGTAGCGGACATAAGCGGGTTCGTTACGCTTTTCGCCCCGTTTCGGCACCGGAGCGAGGAAAGGACAGTCTGTTTCAATCAACAGGCGATCGCTTCGCACCATTGCGGCTGAGGCGTGGATTGCCTGAGCGTTTTTGAATGTTACTGTGCCACTAAAGCTAATGTAAAAGCCTAAGTCCAGGAACCATTGAGTTTCTTCTGGTGTCCCTCCCCAACAATGCATCACACCCCGCAGAGCTTCTTTTTGGGAATCTTGCCATTTTTGCAATATTTCTCTTACCTGTTTTGCCGCATCGCGGCAGTGAATAATCACTGGTAATTTGAGTTGGGATGCGATCGCTAATTGCGCCTCAAATACCATGCGTTGAGTTGCATAGTTATCTGCTTTGTAAAAATCCAGCCCCATTTCTCCTATAGCTACTACCTTTGGTTCTGAACTCGCCAAAGAATAAATTTGATCAGCCCAATCGCTACGCCACTTTTGGGCATCTAAAGGATGCAATCCTACAGCAAAACTCAGTTCGGGAAACTGGTGTGCTATGGATTGAATGCTGGCAAATTCGGCTGGTTCAACGCAGGAGTGTACTAAACGCACTACCCCTGCTTGTTGCCATCGCGATCGCACTGAAGCTAAATCTGGCTGGAATGAGTCAAAGTTGAGATGAACGTGGGTGTCAATTAGCTGCATTTTTGGTTAAGAGTCAAGAGTTAATTCTTAAACTTTTGACTTGGGACTATTCAGCACTTTGTGTCACTGGCTGGATTTTGTGAGCCAATCTTGACTTTTTCCTTGCCCCATTATTGGGGTGCAGAATACCGCGCTTGACAGCTTTATCAATTTTGCTGTATGCCTCGGAGAGTCGCACTTGCACTTCTTGTTTTGATTCTGGTGTAGGATTAGCTGTATAGCTTTCTACGGAACTCACATATTTCTTCATCAGCGTTTTAACTGCTGATTTGTAAGCTTTATTACGCAGTCGGTTACGTTCTGCGATTTGGGCGCGTTTAAGAGCAGACTTTGTATTCGCCACAGTCAATTCCAAAAAGACTATTAATTATGTACACACACTACTAGATTTACTAATATAGCATCCATATTGCCAATGTGAAGATTTCTGAAAAAAAATCTTCCTTTGATCTTTGGAGTAACTGTATTTAGATCAAGAATACTTGACAAACTCTTGTGTGGTATGTACTCAAACAAAGAAATGCGCTAGAATTAAATACTCTAATAAATTGTTAACCTAAACCACCCACTACCTGATCAAGTGGTATTACTGCCAATATAGTCCGTCATTGAAATGTACAGACCCCATATATGGTGTTTGTGTAAACTTTAGGTAATGAAAGTAGAAAAATAAGCAATAATTATACTTAGAGCTTACCCTGATATTTGATAACGAGTATGTAGGTGTACAAATATAACATCTATCATGCCCCCAGCAAACAAGGGTTAGGCTTAAGGGTAGTGGTATTGGCGTATCCACTCCCTGCCGTCAGCCAATCTGGGCAAGTCGGACTGAGTAATTTATTCGCCTTCTCAAGGAAATTATCAGCGGGCGACCTTGAGAGTATCAAAAAAATCCAGGTTAAGCTAGAGAAGAGAATTGAGATTGCCTTGACATACTTTATGGGTCAAAAGCAAAACTAAATTCTCAGGCGGGAATATTCTAAAATTTTGGCATTCTCCTTACTCCATGCTGCGAATCATTACTCAGCAGGCGGACGTGAGAGCAGAACTACTACGGATCTGCGATCGCACCCATGACGAACAAGTGCTTCATAAAGAAGCCACAGTGCGGGAAGTGTTGCAAGCAGTGAAACGCCAAGGCGACAAAGCTGTATTGCATTATACATCTGAATTTGACAACCAAACCTTGAAACCAGAAGAACTGCGGGTGACAGGTTCGGAACTGGATGCAGCCTATCAACAGGTGTCGAAAGAGCTGCTCCAGGCGATTCAGTTGGCTAGCCGTCAAATTGAGGCATTTCACCGTCAACGAGTCCCAAAAAGCTGGGTACACTTTGGCGATGACGATGTAGTGCTAGGTAAACGCTACACTCCTGTAGATCGGGCAGGTTTATACGTGCCTGGTGGACGTGCTGTTTATCCGAGTGCGGTACTTATGAATGCAATTCCGGCGAAGGTAGCTGGTGTCCCCCGTGTGGTGATGACGACACCACCAAGAGCAGGTAAAACCATTAACCCAGCAGTTTTGGTGGCTGCTCAAGAAGCAGGGGTGCAAGAAATTTATCGAGTAGGAGGGGCGCAAGCAATCGCGGCTTTAGCCTACGGTACAGAAACGATTCCTCAAGTCAATGTAATTACTGGCCCTGGTAATATTTATGTCACCTTAGCCAAAAAACTTGTCTATGGGATCGTCGGCATCGATTCTTTGGCAGGGCCAAGCGAGGTGCTAATTATTGCTGATGAAACAGCTAATCCTGTGCATGTGGCTACTGACTTATTGGCACAAGCTGAACATGATCCGATGGCGGCAGCGATTTTGTTGACGACGGATACTGCTTTAGCAAAAAATGTCCAAGTAGCCGTGGAAAGACAGCTAGTGGATCACCCACGACGGATAGACACCGAAAAAGCGATCGCTCATTACGGTTTAATTGTCGTCGTCGAATCTCTAGAAGCAGCCGCAGAATTTTCCAATGAATTTGCCCCCGAACACCTAGAGTTAGAAGTAAAAGATCCTTGGGCAGTACTTCCCAATATTCGTCATGCTGGGGCAATCTTTTTAGGTTACTCTACACCAGAAGCTGTAGGAGACTATTTGGCAGGGCCTAATCATACTTTGCCTACATCGGGTGCTGCTCGTTATGCTTCAGCCTTGGGTGTGGAAACTTTTCTAAAACATTCTAGTATTATTCAATACTCACAAACCGCACTGCAAAAAGTGGCAGGAGCAATTGATGCACTTGCAACAGCTGAAGGCTTACCTTCTCATGCCGATTCAGTACGCCGCCGGATTCAGCAAGAAGAGTGATTTTGGATGCTTAATTTTTTCCTATACTATTGGCAAAAGTCACTTGTAACGTCAAACTAAAAGTCTGGGCGACAGTTGCCTCAAGGAAGCTAACCTTTGGCAGTTGCAGCCTCAACTATAAAAACTAAGTCCCTGTTGAAGAAATTGTTGGTTTAGCTGTCAATAATCTTCATCAATGGATATTAATATTCAGGGGTCTACTCTTTAGGAGACAAGATCTGTGCTAAAAAATATTTTGGTAGCTCTAGACGGTTCGGAAATTGCAGAAAAAGTCATTCAAGCTTTCAATAATTTGGTGTTAGCAGAAGATACTAAAGTCATTCTCTGCCATGTTTTTGCGACACCAGAGTCAGAAATGGAACTACCTGCCGATCGCCCTCATCCAGAGTCCCCAACATTTTCTTATTTTCATATTGAAAAATTATTACAATCTTATCAAGAAAAATTATCAATTAAAAGTGATCTAGAAATGGTAACTGGCGATCCTGCTGACGAGATTATTCGCCTTGCCAATATTTATCAAGCTGATTTACTAATTATTGGCAGTCGCGGCTTAACTGGGATGAGGCGAATTGTTCAGGGTTCGGTAAGCAGTCAAGTTGTGGAAGAAGCGAATTGTTCAGTATTGGTAGTCAAGCCCAACTAAAAACAGGTAACGCCACGACCTTTTTGGAATTAAAAATTAAAAATGTAAAATTAATAGGACTTACGCACAAGTAACGGAAAATAAACCGCAGAGGACGCAGAGAGAAGTTGCGGTGCGGGAGTTCCCCCCGTTGAGAAAACTTCTCCTATCGGAGACGCTGCGCGAACGGTGGACACGGAGAAATAGGAGTTTCAGAGAGTTCTTGCGTAAGTCCTAATTAAGAAGAAAAATAGTGTTTTGAAAAGTTGAGCGCCGGGAAACCCGCCCACGAGACTGGCCAAACTTTTCGCTGATAGCGAGTCCGCGAGCGTCTTACTATTTTTAATTAAGGCGAAGCGACTTGACCACAACTCCAAACCACTCACTCTAGCCCCTAGCCCCTTTTAAATTGAGTTGTCAGAAACTGACGCAAGCTCAACAAACTCAAGCTTTGTCCTAAATTTAAAGGCAAAATTGAAACTCCTTCGAGGCGAGATTGTACCCAACCTTCTCCCCAATACCACTCATGAAATCCATCAATACCTCCACTCAGTAGCAAGCGCAGACAGTTGGGTTTTGCTACATCAACTTGATGATGCACCGGAACTGGCCCAGTCCAGGTTGTAAACTTAAATCCTGGGTGCAGTTCTTCTGGCATTCCTGGAGCAAAGCGTTGTCCTAGTAGCCATTTTTTTAATTGCTGTGGATGCAACAGACTGTCATGAATGGCATCGGCTGATGCTTCGATTTCTATCCGCAGTTGACTTTGTTGAAAATTACCAAGCATTTTTCTAGTATTGCTTAACAGTGTAATTCTAGTATTGCAAATACATTTACTAGTAGAGTGTCAAGTTAGTTTTGAGAGTTTGTAGTAAGCACTTTAGTGCTTAGAAAATAAGG
>JBBSOP010000046.1:0-16435 GCA_038259655.1 Chroococcales cyanobacterium | reverse complement strand
TTTGCGATAGTGCGATCGCTATGCAGTTACCAAGTAATATGCAAGAAGATGGTATTAAACCTTACACCACAGCAACTGCACTGAATAATGGTTGGGTGTGGAATACACCATTGTATGGCAGAAATGGCTCAGGGTACGTTTATTCCAGTACATTTATTTCTCCAGAAGCCGCTGAAAAAGAATTTCGACAGCATTTGGGAGAAGCTTCTAATAATTGCAAAGCATCTCACATCAAAATAAAAGTTGGACGTAACCGCAACTCATGGGTAAAAAACTGTGTAGCAATTGGTCTTTCTAGTGGATTTGTAGAACCGCTAGAGTCTAGCGGGATCTTCTTCATTCAACATGCAATCGAAGAACTAGTTAATCATTTTCCCAATAAATCATCCAACGAAGAAATAATTAGCAGTTACAACAAAGTGATCGCCGATTGCATAGATGGTGTCCGGGACTTCTTGATTCTCCATTACTATGCCAGTGATAGAGTAGACACAGAATTTTGGAAGGCAACAAAGCACGACATTAAAGTTCCGGAAGAGCTACGTGAAAAATTCAAGTTGTGGAAAAATAGACTCCCTAATAATAAAAGCATTAATCCGAAATTTCACGGTTTTGAATCTTACTCTTATTCAGTTATGTTGCTGGGGTTAAATTACATACCAGAAAGTAGCTTACCTGTTCTAGAACATATCGAAGATCAAAACGCCAGAGCCACATTTCTGGCAATTCAAGAAAGAGCTAATTATCTGAGTGCTACTTTGCCATCACAGTATGAATACCTGACTCATGTGATAAAGTCTCAAGAACAGTCAGAGTATCTTCATGAAAATAACTTAGCTTCCTCGTATTGCAATGAAAATAACTTAGCTGTCTCAAAAGAATCTCTACCAACAATAGTGCAGTAAACTTTTATATTATCGATATGACGATTCAGCATATTTGTATCATCGGGGCTGGTATTAGTGGTCTAGTCGCAGCTAAGACCTTTATTGAAGAAGGTTACAAAGTAACTGTATTCGAGAAGCAAAAAGGACTTGGTGGCGTATGGGAGAAGTCGCGGACTTACATAGGGCTAACCACTCAGAACCCCCGTGATACTTATGCTTTTTCTGATTATCCTATGCCTAGTTCCTATCCAGAGTGGCCAACGGCAGAGCAGGTCAGAGATTACTTGGAGTCTTACACGCAAAACTTTGGCATTTTAGAGAAGATTCGATTTCAAACAGAAGTGATTCAGGTTGAGAGGAAGACTGACATCCAATCAGGATGGGTAGTTACCGTCAACTCCCAGGATGATAACAGACCAAAGCAATACGAGTTTGATTTCGTCCTTGTATGTAACGGTTTGTTTAATATCCCCAAAGTTCCTGTATTGCCCGGTAAGGAAGATTTTATCGCATCTGGAGGGCAGGTAATACATTCCACCGAGTTGAACGACATTTCTCAACTCAAGGGTAAGCGGATAATTATTGTTGGTTTTGGCAAATCTGCAACTGACATAGCTACCTCTGCTGTGAACCTAACTAAAGAATGCACCCTTGTTTTCCGTCATACCTTGTGGAAAGTTCCTAAGTTTTTCTTTGGTTTAGTCAACTTCAAGTATATTCTCTTAACCCGGTTTGCAGAAGCTTGGTTGCCTTACCGTCAGCTTCGAGGAATAGAGTTAGTGTTACATACTATCGGAAAGCCTTTGGTGTGGGCTTTCTGGCAGATAAACCAAACTATTTTACGCTTGCAGTTTGGTCTTGATACTTGTGGGATGTTGCCTAATGAACCTGTGTCCCAATCGGTGAACTGTTCTACAGCGATCGCGCCTGATGGTTTTTATCAGTATTTGAAGACTGGCAAACTACAATCTAAAAAGACAACAATTACTCGGTTTTGCAATGACGGAGTAGAACTAGCAAATGGTGAACGATTGCAAGCAGATATAGTAATTTTCGGCACAGGATTTCGCCAAGACGTTCCCTTTCTGGAAGAAAAGTATCGTCAAATGCTAATCGATGACAAAGGTTATTTTCACCTCTACCGCAATCTGATTCACCCTGATATTCCTCAGCTAGGTTTTGTCGGCTATAACTCTAGTTTCTTTTCCCAGTTAACGTCTGAGGTTGCAGCTTGGTGGTTGGCAGAGTATGTTAAAGGAAATCTCGCTCTACCTTCACGCTTGGAAATAATTGAGGATATGGAGACAGAATTTCACTGGTGGCAAACTAAGTTACCTCAAAATCCAGGTAGTAGAGGATGTATATCTCCATTTAACTTTCATCACCTCGAACAGCTGATGCTAGATATGGGGGTAAAAAGTCACAGCAAAGGCTGGCAGAAACTCCTAGAAGTGATGATGCCAGTAAATCCATCTGCTTACCAAAATATCCGGCAAGAATTGCAGACAAAAAAATCTGCATCTGTAAATGATTCTGAAATAGGTAGTATTTTAACAACGAGTGTTACTGATTAATTCGCTTCTCTATATTTAGAGGATGTTTGTAAAGTTTAAATTAATATTCTTAAAACATCCTCTAAGAGTTATAGGCTTCAAACCTCGCCGATAAATGTTATTGCCTTAGTCAAACGCAACTTGTCTAAATTAATTTGATTTAGGAGTAACCAAGATTGAATCAGATCTGGGCCATGAACATCTCCAGTTAAGGCGGCTCTGAGCGATCGCATCACTAAGCCCTTTTTAACTTTTTGCTCTTTTACTACTTGCTTAATTATATCCTGAGCGATCGCTTCTGATAGTTGCGGTTGATTTTCTAAAGCTGTGAGAATTGCTTGCAAAACAACACTGGAACCTTCTTGTTTCAGTTGTTGGCTACCTTCCTCGCTAAATTCCACCGTATCGGTAAAAAACATTTGACTCATCGCTACAGCGTCTACCAAACGAGTTAAACTCTGGCTAATTAAAGTTACTAACTCCTCTAACCAAGGACGCTCTCGTCCTTTGTCAAATTGATAACCAGCGGCTTGCCAATAAGGTATAAGTAAATCTGTCAGTTGATCCGTCGGCAGATGGTGGAGATATTGACTATTTAACCAATCCAGCTTTGCCCAGTCAAATTTTGCACCTGCTTTATTAACACGCTCAAAGGTAAACTCTTTAGCTGCTGTTTCTAAAGTAAATATTTCTTGAGTGGAATCTGGAGGCGACCAACCCAGTAAAGTCATATAATTTACCAAGCCTTCAGCCATAAAGCCCATTTGCTGAAAATCAGAAATAGAAGTGACTCCATCCCGCTTAGAAAGTTTGCGTCCCTCCATGTTCAAAATCAACGGTGTATGGGCAAACTCTGGGATTTTTGACTCTAAAGCTTCGTATAGCAAAATTTGCTTAGCAGTATTGGCTATATGATCTTCTCCCCGGATGACGTGGGTGATTTGCATATCTATGTCATCTACTACAACCACAAAGTTGTATAGCGGTTGACCAATGCCATCTTCTGAGGCGCGAGCGATGACCATATCACCACCCAAATCACTGCCTTGCCAGCTCATACTACCCCGCACTAAATCATTCCAGACGATTTCCCGGTCATCGGCAATTTTGAAGCGAATCACAAAGCTACGTCCTGCTGCTTGATAAGCTGCTTCTTGTTCTGGGGTTAGGTTGCGATGACGATTATCATAACGGGGAGCTTCCCCTTTGGCTTTTTGGGTTTCTCGCAGCGCTTCTAGTTCTTCAGAAGTGGTGTAACAGCGATAGGCTAATTTTTGCTCTAAGAGTTTTTCAACTGCTACTTTATATAAATCTAGGCGTTGAGATTGGAAAAATGGCCCTTCATCCCAATTCAAACCTAGCCAGCGCAAACCTGTGAGGATATTTTCAGTATATTCGGGACGCGATCGCTCTAAGTCTGTGTCTTCAATTCGCAGAATAAATATCCCGCCGTGGTGACGGGCAAATAGCCAGTTAAATACAGCAGTTCTAGCTGTACCAATATGTAAATTCCCAGTCGGGCTGGGTGCAATACGGACTCTAACAGTCACAGTTGATTCTCTCTTTTGCAAAGCATGATCAATTTAGCTTATAACAAGCTCTAAAATATCGATTTGAAAAGCTACGTACTCTAATAAATCTTCCAGTTATTAGAGTCCCTAATATATAATACTTAGCACTTGTTATTGATATTTTAAACGGGACTGACGGGGCTCGAACCCGCAACTTCCGCCGTGACAGGGCGGTGCTCTAACCAATTGAACTACAGTCCCTTAATTGGCAACTTTGTTATTATGCCTATTTTTTTCTCACTTGTCAAGTGTTTTGCAGCGAGTAATAATTCTTCCCCTTGCCCTGAGCGTACCCCTATGAAGCAAGCTACGCGCAGCCTCGCAGAGAAGGGATGCCCTATGCCCTATGCCCCCTTGCCCTGAGCGTAGCCGTTCGCGCAGCGTCTCGCAGAGAAGGGATGCCCTATGCCCTGTAACCTTTTGTCGGGTATTGATGCCAAGTTCTGTAGTATGCGAGATTGCATTTGTTTATACTGTTGTTTTAACAAGTGTTTACCCAACTGGAGTTGAGAAGAAGGTGGTAGGTGCTTACTTTGTTCTACCCAGACTTTCAACATTTGCCGCTGAGTTGGATCAAGATAACTGCTGATCACATCAGTACAAGAATGGGGTGCTTCCAGGGTAAAACAAATCAAGGGGTAGCGTTCATTTTCTGCCAATGAATGCACCAACTGATGATTTTGAGGATGTTGCATATCTAGATAGCAAGGTAGCCATCTAGGCTCTAATTCTGGATTGTAGAGGACTGTTACCCACAACAGCATCGGGTGGGGGGATGTAATAAAGATAAATTGGTTGTGACGCTTAGAATGGACACGTTTTTGAATTTCTTGTTTAGGCAACATCAGCCATAGTGCTGCTACAGTTCCTTGTGGAGTATCTATCATCTGAGGAAAAACAATTTCTTTAATAGGTTTATTTTGAGGCCAGACAAATCGGCCACAGTTTTTTTCGATTGCTAAAAGTAACCCAGAACCTAAGGGAATAGTAGGTACAGTTCTAGAGGACAAGTTTGTAGGTAAAATGGGACAATTAGACTTTTCTAAACTATTTAACACTTGTAAAATTGCCGTCATATTTTGGGGGCGATCGCTAGGTGCTTTTGCTAGACAACCCATAATTAAATCATTAATTGGCTGAGGGAGTTTGAGTTGGGGATTAACCTCTGCGATCGCTCTTGGTGCTTCAAAGTGATGTGCTTTATACCAAGCACCAAATAAGTCTGTTTCTGGCTTCCAGGGCTTGACACCTGTAAGCATTTCAAACATCATTACACCTAAGCTATAAATATCAGATCGACTATCTAATTCTCCTCCTTCTAACTGTTCAGGTGAAGAGTAGGGCAAAGTTCCATTAAACCCATTGTTAGTACTAATTGTAGCTGCACGATTGAGAAATTTAGCAATCCCAAAATCGAGAATTTTGACTAATTGGCCTAATATGGGGTCAGGAACAACTAATATATTGGCTGGCTTAATATCTCGATGAACTAGAGGATAAATTTTGCCATCAATATTAATCCCTTGATGGGCGCACTGCAAACCTAAACAAATCTGGCGTGCAAGAGTTAAAAACCTGGGCAAAGGTATGGGGATTAAATCTTTTAAACTCCTGCCATTGAGATATTCCATTACGTAAAATGGTTTACCTTCTGCACTAACACCGTAATCATACGCCCGCACAATATGTAAGCTTTTTTGACTTAAAGCTGCACTAGTACGTGCTTCACGAGCAAAATCTTGTTGTATTTTAGGGTTGACAAAAGTCTGAGAAAGGAATTTGATGGCAACTGGTGTACCTCCTAATAAAATATCCTCTGCTAAAAAAACCTCACCCATGCCACCCCGCCCAATCAACTGTTTAAGTTGATAACGATTAGCCAGCAATTCTTTTTTGGGTGGTGACACAAATGCACTTTGATTCACTTTTACAACCTCTATTATTGCCGCATTACAAATTAATAAATTTAGATAAAGTTAATTAATAAGTCCTCATTTTAATTACGTGATAGGAGTTGCAAAAACCTCTCAAATAATTTCGATACCCAATCTTTAAAGCCAGCTTTTTCAAACTGGGGATTGACTGCCAAATTTTGCCGAATTTCTAGTTTTACTTTTTCGTACTCTGTTTTGAGAATATTTTTAGCTTGTTCAGGTGAAATTAGTTCATTTGCTTTAAGATTTGTAGCTAAGGAATCTGCAAGTTGTTGGCGCTGAATAGCTGTTAAAGTTAAGGTCATGACATGGGCACAACGAGTCGGCTCTTCTAAAGCAAAAAATAGCAAATGATAGTAGCCTGTATCTGCTAAAACACGAACTATTTTTTGTCCTCTATGATCTTTGATATCTAAAAAATAAGATAGCCAACGTGTTAGGGAAAGCTGGGCATCGTATAAAACTGTTACCCACAATAGCATCGGGTAGATATTCATTTTGGCAATAAATTCAGTGCCATGAGTTTTATTTAAAAACTTGCTAATTTCTTCTTGGGGTAACATTGCCCAAATAGTTGCTACAGTGCCTTGAGTAGTATGTAACAAATGAGGAAAACCTATAGGGGCAATTGGTTTATTTTTAGGCCAAGTTTTCTGTAAACACTCTTTTTCTGATACTGAAGTTACAGGTACTAATTGCACCGCAGATGAAGTTTGCCAGCTATGATCATTAAGCTGATGTTTAACCCGCTCTAATTTTTCTAAAATTTGGCTAATATTTTGTGGGCGATCGCTGACTTCTTTCGCTAGACACTTCATCACTAATTTTTGCAATTCTTGCGGTACTGTGATTTGGGAATTAACTTCCTCAAATGTCGGTGGGATTTGAAAACGATGAGCCTGATACCAAGTACCAAAAGAGTTACTTTGTGTCTGAAATGGATGTTTTCCTGTGAGCATTTCAAACATCAGTACTCCCAAACTGTAAATATCAGAGCGTACGTCAAGTAGTTTACGTCCTTCCATATGTTCGGGAGAACAATAAGGTAAACTACCAATAAAAGAATCAGTCAGTGTCATGCCACTGCGTTCTGTTAAAAACTTGGCAATGCCAAAATCGAGAATCTTCACAATCTCGCCTTGTTTGGCATCTTCAATCATGAATATATTTTCCGGTTTAATATCCCGATGCACAATGGGATAAATCTCTCCTTTGAGACTAATGCCTTGATGGGCGC
This sequence comes from Chroococcales cyanobacterium, assembly GCA_038259655.1. Taxonomy (GTDB): domain Bacteria; phylum Cyanobacteriota; class Cyanobacteriia; order Cyanobacteriales; family Nostocaceae; genus Halotia. The sequence continues at coordinate 9,253 of JBBSOP010000046.1, read as the reverse complement.
ACTGTAAACCTAAACAAATTTGCTGACAAATATCCACAAATTTTGCTGTCGTTAAAGGCTGAATTTTAAGAATTTGTTTGAGGTTTTTTCCTAGAAGATACTCCATGACATAAAAGGGAGTTTTATCATCTACGCCGTAACTTAACACCCGGACAATATTTTTACTTTTGCGTCCCAATTGAGCGCCAATAAAAACTTCTCTAGCAAAGCGTTGGGATATTTGTTGATTTCCCAGACTCAGCATGAGAATTTTTACCGCAACTAATGTACCACCTTTGGCTGCATCTTCTGCTAGGTAAACCCTACCCATTCCCCCTTTGCCAATCAAATCTCTGATTAAATAGCGATTGTTTAAAAATTTTCCAATATAAACATCTACTTCTGCTTTTGGCTTTAACATATTTGGAAATTTTACGCTATCAAATATTTTATAAACATCAAAAAAAATGGTGTACTAATTTTCTAAAACTCTTAATTTTATCCGATAAGAAATCTATAAATTCATAGAATATAAAAATATATTAGCTATTCATCAAATTACTTCAAAGCATGATGGAAAACTTCTTAAGTATTATGTAACATATTACTTAATCAAAAGGTATGAGGAAATTCACTGAATCCATAAATAGACTGAATTTACTTAATAGAATACAGCAGTAAATCCACTGAACAACAAACAAGATCCCCGACTTCTTAAAGAAGTCGGGGATCTGAGCCTCTAAAAAATTTTTATAAATAAATACGCAAGCCCTAAAAGTGAGGAATTAAACCACGTAAAAATTTGATACTTGAGGCTTCAATTTGAAGCTTGAAAGCTAGAATCTGAGTGCGTTGTAGGGAATTGAAATTATCATCACTGATGAGAATTAATGAACGCTGTCCATTAGGTAACTTAGAGCCAAAGGTCAAACCTTCAATATTATCTAGGGCAACGTCTAGGGTTCTGAGATCTAACAGCAGTTTTTTCTTGACTGGTTTGATATTCTGAAAGTCAACTGCTAAAAGGCTCTTGATATCTTGAATATTATCAGATCCTTCTAAAGAAACCTGAAACAGGGAAATAGCAAATCCCAAGCCGGTAAAAGATCGTTCAATACTCAGTAAGTGTCCTTGATTATCCAAAGCTAGTAAATCAGGTAATCCACTAGCGAACTTACCAGTTAAATTTAATAGTGGTGCAACTGGTTCGGTTTGGTACAGAAATTCTTTTTCAGGCTGATTGGTAAGCAGATTGTATTGTAAAATTCGGCAAGGACTGCCAAGATTAGCTTTAGCTGCTGGGCCATCTTGAATCAGAGCATTTTCGGTAGCCGTAAATAGGTGCTGATTATCTGGTGTAATAGTCAGGCTTTCAAACGCTAAGTTGTTGCGAATACCCTCTTGACCATTTTGATTGGGCGAAAACTTGTTGGGGATGGGTAACGTTGTTATTACCCTACCAGAAGCTAGGGAGAACTCTTTAATAAAAGGATTAATTAACTGCCCAACATCACCTTCAGAAGAAATAAAAACAGTGTCTTTGTTAGTTAAGGTAATACCTTCTGTATCACTGCTACCAGCAGCAAAAGTTTGACCATTGTCATTTAAAAGTGTAGTCACACCAACGGGTACAACGCCACCATTTCTCAGAGAGCCTTTGCTCAAGTCAATTTTCAGAGTATAGAAACGGGCATTAGCTTTTTGTCCCCGATCATCGGAAATAGCATAATAAAGATCATTTCTGGCATCGTAGGTAATTCCAGATAATCCCCCAACTTCTGTTTTTTGGAAAGATAATCCTTTTGGTAATGTGGCTTGTCCGATGAAATCTATTCTACTGATTTCAACGGCGCTTGTAGATAAGTTAATTAAAAATAGGCTGATAATTACAATTATAAAAATACTTAAATAAATAATTTTCGGAAATTTTAGGTTTTTTTTAATTAGCTTCATTAACTACATTCCAAAAAATAAAATTATGATCCATGCCTTCGTTTAGATAAAGGCGCATTGCATTCATGTCTAACGCATCTGAAACTAGTGGCGTGTCTAGACTAAATTGATGTAAAAAAATTGTAGGTTGGGTCGAAGAATGAGACCCAACACTTTTATCGATGTTGGGTTGCACTATGCTTAACCCAACCTACACCTAACTACATCTAACGCACTATTTTAGCCTTGAGATGCCACTAGTATGGGTGGATAAACGATGTTGTCGCCGACGTTTTCTCCAAAATTTGTTGGCAAAAAAGTTGTTTATACTTTGTTCATGATTTGTGGTGGGATTTGTAGAGTTTTGTCTTTTGTTTCTTAAATGATCAAGTGAGTAGATATTGAAGCTGTTGGCAGCAAGTAAAATAAATAGCACAATACCGTAACTCAACATAGAAGTAGCTGCACCCCAGTTTTGTACTGATGTTACACCCATCTTCAAGATGATCATCAGGATAAATGTAGCAACTAGGGCGCTCCGAGTTGCTAACCCCACTGTGATTAACAAACCCACAATTAATTCAACAGGAGGAACTAGGTAAGAGTTAATTCTGACAAGAAATTCTGGAAAATAAGAATTTTCTAATTGCTTGACTGTATTTTCTACAAATCCTGGGATGTTGAAAATGCGAGTAAATCCATGATTAAAATAATTGACACCAATTAAAATTCGTAGCAACAAATAAGCGATCGCAATATCTTTCTGTTTAAGACCAATGTAGTTTTTATTATCAGTCATTACCATAACTCCAAATATGTAATTGCTGGGGTTAAGATTCACACGGCTCTTAGTGCTAACGTTCTTAACGGGGCAGAATCAAACGCACAGCGCGATCGCCTAATAAATAGGTATAAAGCCAAGTGATTAATACTAGCAAGCGATTACGCCAACCAGGAAGATATATCAAGTGGACTCCTAGCCACATTAGCCAAGCTAAAAAGCCTGTAAAGGCAAATACGCCAATTTTGCCGACACCAGAATAGCAGCCAATAATCGCTAATCTACCTTTGTTGAAATAATTAAAGGGCTGGGGCGCTTGTCCTCGAAGTTGCTGCTCAATATTGCGTGCTACAGTCACACCTTGCTGTAATGCTTCTGGCGCAACTCCATTTAATGGTTTACCGTTGTTTTCTACGTAGGCAAGATCCCCAATGGCATAAACATTTTGTTGCTCTAGTAATTGTAAAGTGGGCTGAACAATTAATTTTCCTTTTTTAGCGCTGGATAAATCTTCAGATGTTTCGGGAGAGTTGGCTGCTAATCCCGCTGTCCAAATGACAGTTGCGCTGGGAACTATTTGATCTTGAAAATGTACAGATTCTGGAGTGACTTGGCTGACTTTGGTTTGCAGATAAATTTGTACTCCCAATTGACGTAACCGCCTATGAGTGTAAATTCCCAATTTCTTTGGGAGATTAGTCAATAGGCGATCGCCAGATTGCACTAAAATCAATCTTATTTGCCTTAAATCTAATGTGGGATAATCCCGACGCAATTTCCCGCGCAGCATTTCCACCAAAGCACCTGCCATTTCTACACCCGTCGGGCCACCGCCGACGATAGTAAATGTCAGCAGTTGTTGGCGTTGTGATGGATCAGATATCTGCACAGCTTGTTCCAAACAAGAGATGATTTGATTTCGCAATGTTACTGCCTCTTCTAAGGTTTTCATAGAAAAGGCATTTTCGGCTGCTCCGGGAACCCCCAAAAATTGGGTTTGGCTGCCAGTCGCCAGCACTAAAAAGTCGTAAGAAATAGCACAATCATTAGTCTCAACGATTTGCGCTGAAAAATCAATTCGTTCCACCTCAGCCATCAAAAACCGCAGTTTAGGCTGTTTCCAAGAGCATCGTTGTAAAATTTTACGGATGGGGTAAGCAATATGCTCAGGTTCCAATTGTCCGGTAGCAATTTGATACAGCAGTGGCACAAAGGTGTGATAGTTATTGCGATCAATTAATAATACATCTGCTCCTGAATTAGCTAAAGATTGGGCAGCTTGCAATCCACCAAATCCAGCGCCGACAATCACAACGCGGGGACTTTTCATTTGTCCTCTCCTGGGTTATCTAGCTGGGTAACATTTCTTAATTAAATTTTTATCCTAATTGCCTAGTTTTTACCACTATCTCAGTTGTGAAATTACTTAAGCCAGTCGCAAATTATATTCATTTTGAATAAAGTTGACAAGCCAATCTTTGACGCTGCGAGTTGCGCGGCAGTCGTCTTCGTTGTAGCGTTGGATCAACTCTAGCAAAGTGCGATCGCCTGTTGTTAACCATTGGTCATACCAGTAAATACACTTAGCGCCATTAGCTTCTTGATCACGCCATTCAAACCCCAACCAACGGGCGATCGCCTTAAGTGCATAGCTTTCTATAGGTAATGCTACACTCTGGGTTAATTGTTCATATACATCGACAAATCGATTTAGTACAGGGCGCACTGAAGAATATGGAGTATGATAAAGTTTCGCCAGTCGTTTGACTGTATCAAATTCGTAAACACAGAAATGGTAAATTGGCGCTTCGGGATATTGCCAAACCAAATCTAAAAATTGTTGCCAGACTAACTCTTCTTCTGCTAAATTTTCAGCTAAAAACGAATAAAACTGTTCAGTGTTAGTTTGTCTATTAACAACCAATACTCCTAAAAGATAATTTAAATTTAAGTCTGGCTGTGCCTCAATGTCAAAATAAAGCTCCACAGGAGCTGTAAACGTAATATTTTCTATTGGTGGTGGGCTAGGTAGGATCAAAGGTCGTCTTTGCAATGCAGATTGAGCTTGTACTACCAATTTGGGTGCTACTTGGGCATCGAAACCAAGGAGATTTTCGAGAATGATGGGATTGGTATGAGCTAGAGATTCTAGTGTATTGATAGATATGGCTTGGAGTTGAGTGTAGCGAATTGGTGTAACTCCCGGTAATAAAGACAGATGTTTTTGCGATTGAGCGATCGCATAACATTGATTGTACCAATGGCAAAGATTACACTTTTGGCGAGAGATAAATACCTCTGGCGCATCTGGTGACTCTACAACTTGAATAAATTCCTCCAAAATATGCTGCATCTGTGGTATCCATTTCGTTAGATCCACGGCATAATCAGTATTTTTATTACGCAGTAACAACCAAGCTGTCAAGGGTGTAACTTTTTGCACTGTCGCCAAAACTTGGGCATGAAATGCGATCGCAACTTGATATTCCTGTTTAGGACGCTTACCCAGTTCAATATTTGCTGGAACGTACATCCAATCTCCAAAGCAAGACTGTCCTGGCTGTTTTACGAGTAAATCTGGACGACTAAGGAGAGTATATTCTTCATAGTTAAGGGATTTATTAACCTCATCTACTAACTCATTACCATTAATTAACAGTACTCCTTGATGGATGTACTGCACTCCCTGCTGCATCAATTCTAAAGTCGCTGTTTGCCCTGCTTCCCAGTTACCCCTTGGGTAATCTGGCTTTTGACAGGTTAAATTTGCCAAAATTCCCCGACGATGAGCCTTTTTGTCTTGTTGTAGTTTGAGCAACAATTCATTTGGTGCATCGCGCTGACTTTTGTCATCGTGAATATCTAAAAAAGATCGGCGTTTACAGCGTTGATATTGCAGCAGAAGTTCGGCATTTATTAACATTCACTCAAGTAATCTTCCACAGATCTTAAGAACCACTACTTCTACTCTAGTGTAGGAGATTAGTGATTAGTCAGGGTTTTGCGATCGCCTACAGTTAAATCATTAACTTTCCTTGTAAGTGCTTACGGTTGATTGAAGCACTCTACAATGACAGATAGGGTGTAGTTACAATCTTTTTGTTGCCAATGACTGAACAACATGATGCTGACTTGCCATCATCTGATTCTCAGCAGTTCGGTGAACCAACTGATGGTGCAACCAAATCAGTTAATGATTCCTGGAAAAACCGCATTGTCGGTATCTGGAATCAGGCAAGGGGAAATTTTATCCAAACGCTACCCGTCGAGCAAGTAGCACAGACAGTTGTGCAGTGGTTTAGCGTCAGTGAAACTGAGGTTGCGGAGATTTTGGCAACAGTCCGCGCCGAACTACCAACCACGGAGGCGCTGCTGATTGGCAAACCCCAAGCGGGAAAAAGTTCAATTGTACGCGGATTAACGGGAGTTTCTGCCGAAATTGTCGGTCAGGGATTTCGCCCCCACACGCAACACACCCAGCGCTATGCTTATCCTTCCGATGATCTGCCGTTGTTCATTTTTACAGATACGGTGGGATTAGGAGATGTCAAACAAAACACTCAAACAATCATTCAAGAATTAGTTGGCGATTTACAAAAGTCGAGTCGTCGTGCCAGAGTGCTGATTCTGACAGTCAAAATTAATGATTTTGCTACTGACACGCTGCGGCAAATTACCCAGCAGTTACGTCAAAAATATCCAGAAATTCCCTGCCTTTTGGTAGTGACTTGCTTGCATGAAATTTATCCGCCAAGTACAGATGATCATCCTGCCTATCCGCCAGACTTTGAGGAAGTCAATCGAGCTTTTACGGCAATTAAACAAGCTTTTGCAGAACTGTGCGATCGCTCTGTCTTGATTGACTTTACCCTAGAAGAAGATGGCTACAATCCAGTATTTTATGGTTTAGAAACCTTAAGAGATACTCTCGCTGAACTCTTACCAGAAGCAGAAGCGCGGGCAATTTATCAATTATTGGATGAAACAGCAGGTGAACAACTAGGCAATCTTTATCGAGATGCAGGAAGACGTTACATTTTACCATTTGCGATTATGGCAGCCACACTGGCAGCTGTACCATTGCCTTTTGCGACAATGCCCATGCTGACTGCCTTACAAGTCTCGATGGTGGGACTGTTAGGAAAATTATACGGGCAAACATTAACACCATCTCAAGCTGGGGGAGTTGTCAGTGCGATCGCAGGTGGATTTTTAGCACAAGCTGTTGCACGAGAATTGATCAAATTTATCCCTGGTTTTGGTAGTGTCATCGCAGCTTCTTGGGCAGCTGCCTACACTTGGGCATTAGGTGAAGGGGCTTGCGTTTACTTTGGTGATTTAATGGGTGGTAAGAAACCCGACCCTCAAAAAATTCAGTTGGTGATGCAAGAGGCATTTCAAGAGGCTAAAGAACGGTTTAAGAAAATCACATAAAGCTGAGATTTATGGCAGAAAATAATATTCAAATCACTATTTTTCACGCTCATGTTTATTACGATACTGCTAGCCGCGATCGGGCTGCGCTTGTACGATCAGAATTGAGCGCTAAGTTTGATGTACAGCTTGGGCGTTGGCATGATAATCCCATTGGCCCACATCCAAAAGGGATGTATCAAGTTATATTTTCACTGAATCAATTTGGTCAGGTTGTCCCGTGGTTAATGCTTAATCGTGAAGGATTGGACATCTTAGTTCATCCTGAGACGGGTGATGATGTGGCAGATCATACAAAAAATGCTTTATGGCTAGGAGAAAAGCTAGAGTTGAATATCGAGTTTCTACGACGGATTAGAACAACGTGAACTACAAAATATTGGTGGTATGATGGACGTTTCGGTTCTGGTGGTATTGAACTACCAGAGGTAAGGGGGAAAGTTCGGTGTAAATCCGGCGCTGTCCCGCAACTGTGAACTCATTAAAATTGAGTTGAGTCAGAACACCCGCCGAAATATCCTGCTCAGTCCTACACATCTGCGAGGTACAGATAGATGACTGCTACTGCCAACATTTCCCCGACTAACTCTTTAGATGTCGCCTCTCACACTTTATTTGTGTGCAGTACCTGTGCCAGTACTTGGCAAGATGGAAAACGTCTAGGTGAAAGTGGAGGGCAAAAATTATTACAGCATCTTCAGCACCTTGTACAAGATTGGGACTTGCGAGAGCAATTTCCAATCCAAGAAGTAGAATGTATGAGTGCTTGTAACCGTTCTTGTGTCGTCGCTTTTGCTGCTAAAGGCAAATTAACCTATCTTTTTGGTGATTTAACAATTGATGATAGTGCAGCTGCTGTACTCGAATGTGCTAGTCAATACTACGCTAAATCTGATGGTTTACTACCTTGGTCAGAGCGACCTGAAGCTTTGAAAAGGGGACTTTTGGCGAAGATTCCACCCTTGTAGAAAAAGGCATGGGAGCAGGGGGAAGTGTTTCGATTGACTTCTGCTAGCTCAGCACAAGTCAGTACAAGACGCTCAGTGACCAGCAGGCAGAAGGTAAAAAGCTATCCACGAGCAGATAACGCAGAGAAAACATGGTCATGCGCGTTTTGATTCTCGGTGGTATAAAAGATGCCGCAGAATTAACTGCCAAAGTGGCAACTATTCCAGGAATTGAGGCGATCGCTTCTCTTGCAGGACGCACCCATAACCCATCAATCCCGGTTGGTAATGTCCGCATTGGGGGGTTTGGTGGCGTGGCTGGATTAGTTGATTATCTGCGTCAGATGCAGATTGACTTATTGATTGACGCTACCCATCCCTTCGCTAATCAGATTTCTTTTAATGCAGCGGCGGCGGCTAGGGAAGTAGGAGTGCCTCATTTGATGTTAATTCGTCCGCCTTGGCAAAAAGTTAGTGGCGATCGCTGGATTGAAGTTGAAAATACTAAAACTGCTGCGGCTACTTTAGAAAACCAAGTACAGCGGGTATTTTTAACAGTTGGTAGGCAAGAATTGAGTAATTTTGCTTACTTACAAGAAATTTGGTTTTTGATGCGGATGATTGATCCTCCAAACTCTGATGCTGTAATTCCGCCAGGAATGATATTGTGCGATCGCGGCCCTTTTGCTTTGGATAACGAGAGAAAAATTCTCACTTACCACAACATCGATACTATAGTCAGCAAAAACAGTGGTGGTGATGCCACTTACGCCAAAGTTATCGCGGCTAGAGAACTGGGGTTAAAAGTTGTGATGGTAAATCGTCCAGCTACACCGCCAGGGGAGCAAGTCACAGATGTTGATGCTGCTTTGGCATGGTTGCTGGAAAAGTTGCATGGTTAAGACAAGCGATCGCACTTAGGACTTACGCAGAAGTAATGGAAAATTAAACCACAGAGGCACGGAGAACACAGAGATATAACAACAAGATCCCCGACTTCTCAAAGAAGTCAAGGATCTGAGCCTCTAGAGTGTATGGAGAATGTCAATTATTTACCAAAGCCTTTGCCTCGATTAGTAGAAGGTAGACAAATGCAATTTTCTAGCTGAGTGATGAGAGCTTCACGATCTAGATTTTGACCAATCAGCACTAGCTGGTTTTTTGGTTCACCTTTCCATTC
>JBBSOP010000045.1:0-16491 GCA_038259655.1 Chroococcales cyanobacterium | reverse complement strand
TAGCTAATAATTCATGGGAGAGAAACTTTCCTCCCGGTTTGAGTCGATTAGTAATTTCAGTCAACAGCTTAGCTTTCCCAAGTGGAGACTGCATTGTAAGGATAGCTTCTGCCAAAACGTAATCAAACTTTCCTGGAATGTTATCTAGGTGAAAAATATCGCCTTCAATGATTTCAATTTGATTTTCCAAGCCAGCCGCGCGGATATTTTCACGGACACAAGCTACACTATCAGGATGTTTTTCTATGCCGACTACTTTGATGTTGTAGCGTTGTGCAAGAGATATGGCGCTGTATCCAAAGCTAGAAGCTAACTCTAAAACTGTCTCACCAGGCTGAAAGTTCGCCCACTGACATAATTGTTCTGTAGCAATTCGTCCACCGGGACGCAGATGTTTTTTGCCTGCTGCTGCTAGTATTTGGTATCCAGCAGCATTTTGTAAATTGAGGGTTGGGTTGGTCATCTGTGTGACTCTCTGAACTCGTCATACCCTCAATTTGCCAGAAATCTATGATGCTGTCTTTGAGGTAGCTCATAGAAGGAAAATAATTATTTAACTTGCAGCTAACTTGCAGCTAACTTGCCCCAACTAACGTAGGGTAATTTTGCAGCAGTTGCTCTAACTTGGTCAACGTTAGCTACTAACTGACCGCAAGCATCCCAAGTCCCAGCAATGAATGTGCTTCTTGTCCCTTCACCGATCGCAACTGGGGCTGTGTAATCACCAATTTGCACTTGCAAGGTTTCCAGATTTACTGTCACGGCAGTTTGAGGATTATTAGCTACTAATTCTTGGAGTTGTTTGACAGTAGCAGCATCGGCTGTTAAACAAGGTATACCCATAGCCACGCAGTTACCAAAAAAGATTTCTGCGAAGCTTTCACCGATTAAAGCTTGGATTCCCCATTTAGCGATCGCCTGTGGTGCGTGTTCCCGTGAGGAACCACAACCAAAGTTGCGATTGACAATTAAAATTTTCGCACCTTGGTATTGGGTTTGGTCAAAAGGATGCTCACCTTTTAGTGCTGTGCGGTCATCAATAAACACACCTTCACCTAATCCATCAAAAGTGATAGCTTTCAAATAACGAGCAGGAATGATGCGATCGGTATCTATATCATTGCCTACTAAAGGTATACCGCGTCCTGAAACTGCTTTAACTTCACTCACCATAAACTTTACCAATCATTCCAATGACAGCCTATTCGTTTTTACAAATGCCCCATACTTCGCTCAATTAAAAATGAAATTGATTCGATTTCATTTTTAATTTTTAATTTTTAATTTTTAATTACCAAAGGGATGCCCCATTAAAAATTACAACAACTCGCGTACATCAGACACTTCGCCTTTAATCGCAGCTATAGCGACCATCGCCGGACTCATCAGCAATGTGCGACCAGAAGACGAACCTTGTCGTCCTTTAAAGTTGCGGTTAGAGGAAGAAGCGCTAATTTGTCTGCCTTGAAGTTTATCGGGGTTCATAGCTAGGCACATAGAACACCCAGGTTCGCGCCACTCAAATCCTGCTGCTTGGAAAATTTTGTGTAATCCTTCAGCTTCCGCCTCTTGTTTGACGCGTTCTGAACCAGGAACAACAAAGGCTTTAACTCCCTCGGCGACGTGGCGACCTTGGGCAATTTTTGCAGCTTCCCGCAAATCGCTAATTCTGCCATTGGTACAGCTACCAATAAAGCAGACATCAATTTTTGTGCCTTTAATTGGTTGACCAGGAAACAAATCCATGTAGCTATAGGCTTCTTCGGCAATGAAGCGATCTTCTTCTAGTAATTCTTCGGGTTTGGGGACGAACTGATTAACGCCAATCCCTTGACCGGGAGTAATTCCCCAAGTAACTGTGGGGGGAATTTCGGTAGCGTCGAAAACGACTATATCATCATACTCAGCATTAGGATCGCTCTTGATGGATTCCCACCAAGTTAGAGCTTTGTCCCAATCTGCATCTTTAGGGGCAAAGTCTCTGCCTTTTAAATAATCGTAAGTAACTTGATCGGGATTGACGTAACCGCATCTAGCACCACCCTCGATCGCCATGTTGCAAACGGTCATCCTCTCTTCCATGTTCATTTGCTCAAAGGTAGTACCTGCAAATTCATAACCGTAGCCGACACCACCTTTCACGCCAAGGGTACGGATGATATGCAAAATGACATCTTTAGCGTAAACACCAGGGTTGAGAGTGCCGTTAACTTCAATTTTGCGGACTTTCAGTTTAGCCAGGGCTAGGGTTTGGGAAGCGAGAACATCCCGCACTTGACTAGTACCGATACCAAAAGCGATCGCCCCGAATGCTCCATGACTAGAAGTATGGCTATCTCCACAGGCGATCGTCATTCCTGGTTGGGTAAGCCCTTGTTCTGGGGCAATCACATGGACTATTCCTTGACTACCAGAACCAATGTTATAAAAGGTAATATTATTTTCTTGACAATTCTGTTCTAGCGCTTGGATCATCTCTTCCGCCAAGCGATCGCTAAAGGGGCGGGCTTGATTTTCTGTCGGTACAATATGATCCACAGTAGCTACAGTCCGTTCTGGAAACAGTACTTTTAATCCCCTCTCGCGTAACATAGCAAAGGCTTGGGGACTGGTAACTTCATGAATTAAATGCAGCCCAATAAACAGTTGCGTTAGCCCTGAAGGAAGTGTACCAACGGTGTGTAAGTCCCAAACTTTATCAAACAGGGTACCTTTGCTCATACGTCAATGCTTATTTAACGAGTCAGAGTTTTTATAGTATCAAAAAACAGTCGGGCTTTGACTATATGAAAAATTCTACCCACAAGGGGATAGAGTTTTATCAGTGGTAAGTGGTCAGTTGTTTTTGCTACTGACCACTGACTACTGACACTTGACGGTGGCGGGGCGATGGTTACTGAGCGTAGCCGAAGTACTACCGAAGTACTATCCCGGACACTCCTTGTTCGCGTCAGCGTCTCTGAAAGAGAAGAAGTGGGCTGACCGCCGCCTTTTGGTGAATTTGGTTTTTTGTGACGAGCAGGATATCTTTAGTAACCGTTCAGGGGGTAGAGGAGCGAGCGTCAAAAATAGCCACCAAAATCTGATAAATTGGGTGTCATGGAAAAACAGCCCCCAGAAGATTGGGAGAAAACTCCAGCAAGCGTCAAAAAGCTGGTAGAGGGGATGAAGAATTTCCCGATGTTGACGAAGGACTATTACCGTTAGATGACATTTAAACCAATTTAAAGATAGAAAACAGGCTCAAACCTGATGAAGAATGATAGACCACGATAGATTATTTAAAGAATTAATTCAAACATTCTTTTGGGAATTTATAGAATTATTTATACCAGAAGTATTAGACTACGTAAATCAAGACAGCCTCACATTTTTACCAGAAGAAATATTTATAGATGTCACCTCTGGAGACAAAAGAAAAATAGACTTGTTAGCGCAAGTCAAATGGAGAGATCAAGACACATATTTTCTCATCCACCTAGAAAATCAGGCATACAACCAAAAAGAATTTGAACGGCGGATGTTTCATTACTTCGCTCGCTTAGATGCCAAATATTTATTACCTATTTTCCCTGTAGTAATCTTCTCTTACGACAAACCTAAACGCCCAGAAAAGAGCCAATATACAGTTAACTTCTCTAACAGAAAAATATTAGAATTTAACTACGTCGCCATTCAATTAAATAATCTCAGATGGCGTAACTTTTTAAATCAACCAAACCCCATCGCAGCCGCACTAATGGCAAAAATGGACTTTAACCACGAAGAAAGAGTCCGAGTGAAACTAGAGTGCTTAAGGATGTTAGTAACATTGCAGTTAAACCCTGCTAAAATGGAACTAATTTCCGGTTTCATTGATACCTATCTCAAGTTAAACGCCACAGAAGAACAACAACTTGATACAGAACTAAAACAAGCTAACTTAATTGAAGAAGAAGGAATTATGGAAATTATCACCAGTTGGATGGAAAAAGGAATTGAACAAGGAATTACACAAGGAATTGAACAAGGAGAACAAAAAATTATTAAAAGGCAACTAAAACGGCGATTTAATAATATTGATACTACCTTGGAAAACCGCATTAATGGCTTATCTTCAGAACAATTAGAAAATCTAGCAGATGCAATTTTTGATTTGCAATCTTTAGAAGACCTGATCAATTGGTTAGACCAACAAAATTGATCTACTATTTAATACCTTTCATAAAAATATTTTTCGTCAGTGAAATGGAGGTGCGCTAAATCCCCACCCCCTAATACCAATTATATATAGGACTCCTATTAATAACCCATTAAATATGTATAATTAGTGCGTTAACTATAGCGTAACGCACCTTAAAACTATTCAACAAATTCGGGTCGCACTTTTTGATTTGACTGCAACTTTTGCTCTAAAAGAGTCCAATTTTCTTGCTCAATTAAGTTAATAAATTCATCGAGATTGTGGCGATATTGTTGTAACGATCGCAATAATGCTTGTCGATTATATTGTGCCATCATTACCCCTAATTCGGGATTGCCACCACCTACACGGCTGGTATCTCGAAAACCAGTACTAGCGAGATTTTTAGCTAATTGTAAAACTTGAGGATCAGTTTCACCCATACAAGCAGCAATCAATGAACCACTGACCATCACAGGTAAGTGAGAAATCCAACTCACAGCGCGGTCATGTTGCTCTGGTTGACAATAATAGAGATTAGCCCCAAGCGATCGCACAATTTCTTCTAAAATAGCGATCGCAGTAGTTGGTGTTGTTGCATCTGGTGTAAGTACGTAAGGTCTACCAACAAATAAATTGCGTTGTGCAGCTTCAATACCACTATCTGTTGTTCCTGCCATTGGGTGGCCGCCAACAAAATTTTCCCACAGGGGAGCTAACGCCTTAACTATCGGTGCTTTCACCGAACCAACATCAGTCACAATCGTCGCCGCAGACAGATGGTTAATAAGCTGCTTAAATTGGGGAACAATAAGCCCGATAGGCGTACAGATAAATACAACATCTGCGGCTGCTAACAGGCTCAGATCACAGGATGCCTCATCGATACTACCTAGAGCGATCGCTCTTTGGCAAGTAGAATCACGGCGGCTGACTCCCAAGACATAATGACCTTGCGATCGCAAATCATAGCCTAAAGAACCGCCGATCAGTCCCAGTCCTAAAATACCAATTTTCATTTTTGATTTTGATTGTTTATCTTTTAATTATTTTCTGCATACTTTACCAACTATTAAAGCTGGCATCCGAGGGGTAGCATCCATGACTGTAGAGGAATTGCTGGAACAATATGCGACAGGAGTCATAAACTTTATTGGTGTTGATCTCTGTGAAGCTAACTTAAGTGGTGTCAAACTCAGTGGTATAAATCTCAGTACAGCCAACTTAAATATCAGTAATCTCAGTGGGGCGAATCTCAGCGCCTCTAACTTGAGTTCTGCTAATCTCAACGTGGCTCGATTAAGTGGTGCGAATCTTGACAGCGCCAATCTGAATAATTCTAGTCTCAATGTGGCTAATTTAATTCGCGCCGATCTCAGTCGCGCTCAACTGCGGGGAGCCTCATTAGTTCGGGCGGAGTTAATTCGAGCCGATCTCAGTCGTGCTGATTTGTTTGAGGCTAATCTTAGCAACGCCGACTTACGAGAAGCAACGCTGCGCCAAGCTAATCTCCGTTGTGCCAACTTGAATGAAGCCAGCTTAAAAGGCTGTTCCCTCGCGGGAGCTAATTTAGAAATGGCTAATTTAAACGCCACTAATTTGAGTCGTGCTGATCTCAATAGTGCAAATTTGCGAGAAGCTGAACTCAAACAGGCAAACCTCAGCCATGCAAACCTCAGCGGTGCAGATTTAAGCGGAGCGAATCTCCGTTGGGCTGATTTAAGTGGCGCAAATCTCCGATGGGCTGATTTAAGCGGAGCCAAATTAAGCGGAACTAACTTAATAGGCGCAGATTTGAGCAATGCCAAATTAACCAATGCCAGCTTAGAATCTGCCGATTTAACTCAAGTAACTTTAATTAAGGCAGAGTGGGTTGGTGCAGATTTAACAGGCGCGATTTTAACCGGAGCTAAACTTTACTCTACTTCCCGGTTTGGTTTAAAAACCGAAGGCTTGACTTGTGAATGGGTTGATCTTAGTCCATCAGGCGATCGCTCCATCATCCAAAAATTCGACTTAGAAGATCCAAAGGACTTTTTTAACGAAACTTCGCCCACAATTCGGATTATCGTTGATGCTGCTTTAGAACAAGAAGCAAACTTTGCCTTAGCTGGCGCTTATTACCACATTGCTCAAGAATATCGGGTGCTAAAACAACCACCTAGTATGGAAATTAATCGTCGCCGGACTATTTTTACTTTCCGCGTAGATAGTGACGAAGCCTTATTTCCTACAGCTTGTATGGCAATTTTACCTTTTAGAGATGCCGTTAGTACGCAGAAGAATATTTACAAAATAGTAGAAATGCTGGGGAAAGAAGATCTACCTCAGTTGGGAGAAAAAACCTCCCATAGGCTGAAGCAATTAACTACTCTGACCCAGGAAGCTATTAGTCAGGCAAAAACTATTAGGCAAATGAAAAAAAATCTAGAATTGGCAGCAAAATTAAATTTCTTTAGAATGCCTACGCAGACAATACTAACAAATTCCAGCGCTCAAACTTTGGCTGTGCATTACAACTCGAACTTTGGTAAACGATTTATTAATCCTGCGGATCTCGATGTCGGATTTTTAGCGGATATATCGAGCGAATCTGCTACATCTATATTGCCTTCGTTAAATATGATTATGGATTTTGTCAAAAGTTTCCATTACATCAGTCAATAATTAATGGTTAGTCGCAACTGACAACTAACCACTGACAACTGACAACTGACAACTAATCAAACTTCAGGAGGAAGCAAATGCGCGCCTTTAATAAAATGATTGGTCGGACTCGCTACGTAGTCTGTCGCTTATTTCTGCATTTAGCTGGGTCTGACGTAGCACCAATTTTAGGAGTATTAAATCGTAACGCACGAGAAGCGATCGATTCTGATGGTGAAATGGAAGTTCTGGAAAAAGGATTGGTAGATCTTTGCGAAACTCTGTTGCGGTATGATGAATACTGGCTTTCTTCTGCCAATGAAGGTGATGTATTTTGGGACGAAGGTGAGGCGGCAAATTATGTGGATGATTTATTTACCGACTCTGGCGAACGATATGGTGCTGAACTTGATTTGAGTTCTGACTCTGACTCAGATCAGCCTTTTTCTATACCTGTTACCCGCAATGTAGTTGTGATGATTACAGTTGCTTATGAGGGAGAAGTTCCAGATCTAGAAACTAATCTATCTAATATTCAAGCATTGAAGGAAGCTTTAAAAGCCTTAATCAGTTTGCATTACAAAAACAAACTGCGGGAGATTTACGTGCATTTTGCACCAGCACAATTGGGTGATGAACTAACTAACGATCAGCTATTACAATATTATCCAGAATTGATCCCTTTGTAATTTGTAGTGCAGACCGTATCTACTATCCAGATGGAGAACTTGTTAAGCTCAGAGATAATACAATAGTGCAAAGCTCATGAATGTACTGCGGAAAATTACAGTTGTTTTTTTAGCCCTGACTTTGTGCTTGACAACTGTTGCTTGCGGGGGAGGAAATCAAACTACCTCTTCAGCTAAGAATGTTAGCCAAACTTCTACTGCCACCAAGTTGAGTGATGGTCAGTATCAAATACAACAAGCTACTTATGACGATGCCAATGGGGAATACACGCTGTTTTTACTCAACAATACACCCCCAACATTTGCAACCGAAAAGTTGCAGATGGCACGGCTAACTGATGAAGAAATCAAGGAAGGTAAGAAAACTTATTTAAAGGTTGAAAACGGACAGCCAATTTTATACTTGACTGAAGACTTTAAAATTGAGTACGTTCATAACGTCACTGAGACAAAAACTAATCCTCAAACAGGTCAACAAGAAACAGTCGTAGTCCGCCGAGAAAACAGCTTTTGGACACCTTTTGCTGGGGCGTTAGCGGGTCAAGCGATCGGTAGTTTGCTGTTTAGACCCCAATACTACGTCCCCCCCATGTATCAACCAGGAGGTGGATTAACTGGCTTTGGTGGGTATGGTAGGAGCTATGACCAAGCGGTGTCAAACTATCAGACTCGCTATAACACCCCACCCGCAGCTGTGCGAAATCGTAATACTTTACGCACCACTGGTTCGATTAGAAGACCCGGTAGTTCTACTGTACGCACTACAACACCACGTACAAGTACTGGTAGCCGTTCAACTGGTTCCGGTTATGGTAGTGGTACTTTAAGACGCGATAGCGGTTCCAGGACTAGACGCGCTCCTAGCGGTAGTAGTTTTGGTAGTAGAGGACGCTCTCCCAGCCGTTCAGGTGGTTTTAGACGACGTTAAGAAAATGAAAGTTTTGTAGTAAGGGCTTTAGCCCTTTTTATTCGCGTCTTGTAGAGAGAGGACTGAAGTCCTAACTACATACGGGACTTAATTAATCCCATTTCGTATAACCCCTGTCGGAGTCTTTTGGCTTCTGCGGGGTTTTGTTGTTCGTGAAGGGCGATCGCATTTCTAAAAGCTATGATACTAGCTTGCTGATTGCCAACTTTTAGCTGTACTACTCCTAAATTCTGATAGGCTTCTGCATAGTATGGGTTTAACTTGATGGCTTTTTGGTAAGAAGCGATCGCATCTGTAAATAAACCCAAAGCTTTCAACATCATCCCCAAATTATAATGCCCCGCCGCAAAACTAGGATCTATTTTCAAAGCTGTTTCGTAAGCTGTTTTTGCACCGTTGAAATCTTTAGTTGCTTTGAGTAAGTTGCCTAGATTGTTGTATGCTCCTAATTTCAGCATGGGGTAAATCGGTAACTTAATCGCAGCTTGATAGTGATTAATAGCTTGTGGAGTATTCTGTAAATGACTATAGGCAATGCCTAAATGGTAATGCAGTTCATATAAAATTTCATAGTTTTCTTCTGGTTGTATCATCTCCCGTTTGACAGCATATCCGCGTTGACGGGTTTTATCTGTATTGCTGCGACTTTTAGTGGCTTGGTTTAATCCTCGTTTCAGCAATTCCAGACCTAGATTAACTTTGCCGATTTCTACATACAATGCCCCCAACTTACTGCAAACATAAGGATCATCAGGATGGGTGGACAAAAACTCTGTCATCGCCGCTTGGGCTTTGGCGTATTTATTATTTTGAGCGATCGCAGTTTTTTGATATCCTTTATGTAAAATTGCCACTCCTTGTAAATAGCCGATTTGCCAATGGGGTTCCTGCCTTAAAATGACAGACACACTGTCATCCACCAAGGCATGGTAAGGACGTTCAAAGCGAATATTCGGATGTTTGCGAAATAATCGAGAAACTAAAGAATAAGGCGATTGTGCTGCGCCGACTTCTTGGCGGATGAGATTAATTAAAAGATATTCTTCACTTTGGATTGCTGACTTGAGTTGCGGCACAATACTTGGTGTGAGAATTTCATCGGCATCTAATACTAAAATCCAATCACCCGTCACATATCTAAGAGATGCATTACGGGCTGCACTAAAGTCATTGCACCATTGAGTCTTATAGATTTTAGCACCAAATTCCTCGGCAATATGGAGAGTGCGATCGCTAGACCCTGTGTCTAATATTACTATTTCATCTACAACGTCTTTAACACTGCTCAGGCACTTAGGCAATGCAACTTCTTCGTTTTTTACAATCATGCATAAACTCAGACTCATAATCTAATCGTCATTTAATTTTTTAAGCGGATCTACGGGTGCAGAATAAGTCTATAACCTTACCTGTCAATCCTCCAATGGTAATCCCAGCCAACATAGAGACTAAAACAGTTACCCAAACACTATTCCAGACTAAATCACTGTTTAAACTTAAAAGCAGGAAGTATGTAATCGATCCGAGTACTACATTAACTACAGCCCACAAGGCTGGTGCAGGAACTCGCTGCCTTAGCACACTCCACTGAAACAAACTGACAATTACAATAAAGATAATAGCTGCAATTATTAAAACTGCGATCGCGTCACCAGAATTTTGCAACACATCAAAATTAAATACAGATATCAAAACCAAAGTGATACCAGCTGCACCAAAACCACCAATAATTAATCCAATGGCGTTGACGACAATCCACAACCAGCCAGCAGAGCGAAATCGATACCGCATAATCCAGGCTTGCATACTAGCCATTGTGATCCAGAAAATAATTGCCGAGGCATAATAAAGCATTGAGTATCGGTTATGGCGCTTCTCGTTGAAATCAGTGTCGTGAAAAAGTAGGGGAGCAGGGAGCTCTGAATTTTTCAATTTCTCCCAAGTATATCCACTGAGACCTAAAATCACACCTAAGAAAGAAAATAGAAAATATTGAACTCCTAGTCCAGATCCAGATGTAGTACCAAAAAAGTTACCAAATATAGGTGCTAGGATACCTCCAGATATCATAGCCGGTCGGAAAAAATTGTCCGCTAAAGGTCCAGCAATCACTAAACCTATAGGTGAAGCCATCAGAGTTAGCACATAGCGAGTAGATAATACCCTACCTTGCAAATTAGGCGGTACTTTTGCTAACCAAATTACCTGATTAGAAGTGATGATTAACGGCCAAAATGCAGCAGCCACAAAGCCAGAAATCATCCAAACAGATGGATGATTTCCTAAGCTAAACACTATCATAACAGCATAGTAGACTACTGTACCCAACAACAAGCCATGAATGCGCCGTTTAAACCCACCCCAAACGCTTAAGAATAAAGCACCAACTAAACCACCGCAACCAATAGCAGCTTGCACAATAGCAAACACATTACTATCATTGCTACTGCGAGCTAAAATCAGAGGCGAATGTATGCCCATCATTACGGCATCGATAAAATGAAAAATTACTGAGAAAAATAAGATAGCTAATAGACCCGAATCTTGGATAATATAACGCCAACCAAAAGTTAAGTTTTCCCAAATTTTCCCATTATTTTGATTAGTTTCACTCACTACAGGTTGGGGTATATGCACCAACCAAGTCGCGCTAAGAGCAATCACAAAGGTGATAATATCAATACTCAATATACCTGACAAACCAATTAGATAATAAACGGCTCCTGCCAGACCTGGAGCAATGATATTTGAAGTAAATTCCCCAACGTGTTCAGTCATCACCACTGCTCGCGTGTGATGCTGCTTTGGTACAAGTGTAGAGATAGAAGTGGAAAAAGCAAAATATTGAAAGTGGCGGAAGGGACCAATAATAACTGCCACTAAGTAGATATGCCAGATTTCTAGGTTATTAGTTAAAAATAGTAAAAGGATAGCAATAGTAGAAATACCTGTTGCTGTATCCCCGACAATCATTAATATCTTGCGATTCCATTGATCAACAAAAATACCAACAAATAGAGCAGTAGCTAGTTTTGGTATTTGGTTAAAGAATAGTAGTAAGGATAAAGAGGTTGCTTGCCCTGTAACCTTCCATGCCCAAATAATGACAGCAAAATAAGTCATTTCTGAGCCAATAGATGACAACAATTGACTAGCCCATAGAATGATAAAAGTCCTAAAATTATTTTTATTTATATCTTCTAATTGCAAATTTATTCTCCTGTAAATATGGCGAGTACATAACCTTTTAAAATTATTATTTTTCTTCGTTTAATAATCATGGTTTGATACTATTAGTCATAAGCTTGTTAAAAACTGGATGTTGTTCCCAAATAGCACATATTTTTTGGGTATAAACCCAGCTATTAATGTTAATGCAAGTGGTAATTGATCGTGCTTGATGCCACCAAAATACAGGAATAAATAGGATATCGCCCTCATTTAATTCAGCTTCTAAGCCATTAATTTCATTAAATAGAGGAAAATTTTCTAAATCTGGATGTTGGGGGTCAATACGGCTTGACCATAGTTCATCATTAATTTTTTCGATATATAGTTTCTCGTATTCCTCTGGAGAAAATAATAAAAATATTTTCTTGCCAAAAATTTGAGCATTAAAGTTATGGTCATTATCATTGTGTATGGTTGATTTTTGATTACTTCCCCCAATCCAAATTCGGAGATCATACCCATTATTGTCGGGGAAATAAGTGGGAAATTCAAAATCTTGCCTTATCTGATCGAGGTGTGGTTTAGCTAAAGGAGAATTAAAGGGGATATTACCTAAATATGAGTGTTTTTCAGCAATATCTGATGGATTAGCAAGACTATCTATATAATCAGCTATAGAAATTTCTTTTTTTTCTGTGCATCCTCCAAAAAATACATCTAGTTCATTGTTACTGGCTCTCATGGGCGCGGTTACATCGCCGAATAAAGCTTTAAAAAAATCTGGTGTCCACTGAGAAGAGGCTTTCCACTTATTAGCAACACCAGTAATAATTACTGGCTTTTCCTGCATAACAAATTCATGCTGAAATTCTGCTACTGATGGTTTTTCAACGCGGTCAATAGATCTAATTTGCATATAAAACTCCAAAGATTAATAATATTATTAGGCAGTGTAATAACCTGATAAATGCGATAAATCAAAATCGGAAGTATTACTAACTATTTTCATGCTCTTTAAAACTTCTAAAATAGAGTAAGTAATTTCTGTAAATTCTTCTCTTGCTAGGGTTGGGTAAGCTGAGATCATTAAATTTTCTTGGATATTCTTAGGAGTTTTCATTCCCACAAGTGCAGTCAGAAGACCAGGAAAACTGCGTGTATATTGAAGTGCGCGTTGACAATCAGTTTTGAAGTTATCACCAAAGCTAATAGAAATTGTTTCTGGTATCTGACCATTCACTTGTGCTTGGCAAAGAGAAGCACTAGCTATACAATTTAATCCTAAATGAGTGGCTGCTTCTAATAATGGAATCTGTTCCCCTTGGATGTTTTGATTTGGTAGGAGAAGAGCTTCTAACATTGCCATATTACAGGGAAATTCAATAAATCGAAAGCTATCTTCTTTATTTCCTGCAACTTCCTTAGCAATAGATTTTATTTGTGCTAAATCTAAATATTCAGATGAATTAGCAGGTACACGCAACCCATGCCAAGTTGCTAAGCCATAAGCAGCTATTTTACCACTCTCAACTGCTTCTTCCATGACCTCAAATGCTGCTCGTAATCTCTTATAAAATGTACTATATCCGATTTCAGATATTTGAATTTCTGGATTGTGGATATAGTAAATATCAATTGTCTCTATTCCCAGATTATCTAGACTTAAGTTAATTTGCTCACGCAAATATTCAGGGTGCATACAGTGAGAATTTTGAATTAAGTCTTTTCCATGAATAGTGAATTTAGCTGAATTTATATAATGTTCATTAAACCAATCTACATATTCTAGGGTTTCGTGGGGAAGGAACCCTCCTTTTGTACAAATTATCAATTCATCTCTTGATACCTCTGCGGATTCAATAAGATGTCGGATGGCATTTCCTACACAACGTTCTCCTTGCTGATCACGATAACAAATAGCAGTATCAATTAAGTTGACACCATGTCGAACTGATTCAATGATGGCTGCAATTACAAGATTGTCTGTTTGTTCATCAGATGCGCCGAGATAAGTTCCAATACCAATGGAACTAGCCATTAATCCATTGAAGTCGCGAAAATGTTCTTGGGAACAAGAATTAGTGAATTTTTGAGAGTATTTTTGTGTTCCTTTATAAGTAGCTCTGCCTGATATTTTTATCACTATTTTTACCTGGAATAAACTTTGTAATTTTCTAATTGAATTGAGAGGATACCAGTCTTATTTATGATTGATTATGCTTAATTCTGAATGGTGATTAATCTTTATGGTTTGTAGATGATTTATGCGCCCGCTTTGAATTAAATATGAAAGATAAGTCCTAATCAATTTTTGGTCTACAGAGGGACAAAATATAGATGCAGACGCAAGTGTAGCAATTGTATTTTGACAGTCGTATTTAATTGTTGCGGTTTGCGAGTTTGGGGCTATTGATGCTGGTGCTAAGAAAAATGGTACAAGTGGATATAAAGGATGTTCTGGTGAATTTGCAGCAATTTTTTTGAGTGCTTCTTGCCACTGTACTAAAGAAATTGTTTGCAGTGGATAACCAAAAGAACGAGTGACATTGAAAAGTAATTTTAAGTCAAGAGTCTGGGGATTAAGTAAGTGAAAAGCTTGACTAAAAGATTTTTGTTGTTGAGATAAATAGACTATAGCTTTGCTAACGTAATCTACCGGTGCTAAATCTTCTAAATAATCTACATCTGGCGCACTTCCTAATTGCATACAACCAATAAGTAAGCGATAGAAAAAGTCATTGGAATTAAATACACCTGTTCGGCTATGTCCTGATACCCGTCCTAGTCTATATATACATACAGGTAGGCCGCGATCGCGTGCGGTAGTGACTAATTTTTCCGCAACCCATTTACTTTGACTGTAACCAGCTTCGGGGACAGGAAAAGCATCAAGGCTGGACTGTTCTCGAACCAACTGCACTCCAGAACCCCCAGGTGCAGAAAAGACGCTAATAGTAGAAATGAAATGTACAGGCTTGATTTTTGTTTGGTTGGCTAATCTTAAAATCTCTTGAGTTCCCAGTACATTTGCAGCCTTGAGTGTAGAATATGGAGAAGCATGATGCACAGATGCGCCATTGTGATATATAACATCAATTTTCTTAGCTAAGGCGGCAAACTTTGTTTTTGCAAGTCCCAGAAGTGGCTGAGTTAAATCTCCTACAACGGGAATGATTCTGGAACTGTAAGATTCATTCCAAATTAAATAAGATTTAAGAGTGCGCTGAATTTTCTGCTTTCCTTCCTCAGCACTAGCAGCACGTACCAAACAATAAATATCTGCCTGGATTTGTTGCAGAAGTTCATCTAGTAGGAAAGCACCTAAAAATCCTGTTGCACCAGTGAGGAATATACAAGCTGCTTCTTTTATATAGTTAATAGATTTACCTTCAGCAGTAATTACTGGATCAAGAACTGCTTCAGCTTGGAGATTTAAAGTAGAATTATTGACAGTAATTGTTGATGATTTTGTCTGACGAGATATTTCTAGCTGTGCTGCTAAAGTTTCTACAGTTGGTGCTTCCATTAATGTCTGTAGTGGTAAATCCATTTGAAAAGCTGCTCGAATCAGGACGCACAACTGTACTATCAGTAAAGAATGACCACCTAAATCAAAAAAGTTGTCGTCAATGCTGATTTGTTCAACATTAAGAATTTCACTCCAGATATTGACTAATTCTTTTTCTAACAGTGTACGCGGTTCTTGAAAGACTTTTTCTGGTTGTTTTGTAGCTGTACTAATAGCGGCTAAAGCTTGACGATTAATCTTACCATTTGGTGTCAGAGGTAAATTTTCCAAGAACACAAAAGTGTTAGGAATCATATAATATGGCAGTTGTTGTTTGAGGAAATCCCGTAATTTGTTAGATGTAATTTGCTTTTGAGAATCACCAACTACATAAGCTATCAGAGAATTTTGTTTAGCTATTACAATGGTCTGTTGTACATTTTGGTGTTTAGTCAAGACTGCTTCTATTTCTCCTAATTCAATGCGGAAGCCGCGAATTTTTACTTGATTATCGGTTCTACCGACAAAGACGATGTTTCCGTCGGGTAGATAGTAAGCTAAGTCACCTGTTTTATACAGACGGTTTCCTGGTTGGTTCTTGAAGATATTAGGTATAAATTTCTCTTCAGTTAATTTTGGACAGTTATGATAACCTCTTGCTAAACCGACACCACCAATATAAAGTTCTCCACAAACCCCAATCGGTAATACCTGTAAGCATCCATCTAAAATATAAAGTTGGGTGTTAGGAAAGGGTCGCCCAATGGGTACTAACTCTTCTGTTGATAATTCTCCTTCAAAGTAGGAACTATCAATTGTGGCTTCAGTTAAGCCAAAGGAATTAATTAGTCGCGTTTCTGCACCGAAAAATTTTTGATATTTGCGGTATTTTGAAGCATACCAACTGTCAGAACCACAGATGACCAACCGCATAAATTCGAGACGTTTTTGAGTGCTTTCTAAATACTGTATAAGGTGATTTAAAACCGCAGGTACAAATTCAGCACAATCAATTTTATGTTGACAAATGTAAGTATAGAGTTGCTCTGGTTCTAGTAGGAAATTACGAGGACACAAAACCAACTTACCACCAGAGCATAAAGCCCGACTTAAATCACCGACAAATACATCAAAAGAGAAACTGGCCATTTGCAGATGAGAATGTCCTAGCGATTGCGAGGAATGCAGCGCCAGAGGCGATCGCAGTTGATAAGCTTCTTCCCAGCCAAAATAGGCATTGACAAGGCTTCTATGCTCAACCATCACCCCCTTTGCTTGGCCAGTTGAACCGGAAGTATAGATGAGGTAGGCTAAATTTTCCGCTTTAACAGTGCTACTAGGTAAATTAGATGCTGATTCCTGTAAAACTAACTGCCAATCTGCATCC
>JBBSOP010000044.1:0-16551 GCA_038259655.1 Chroococcales cyanobacterium | reverse complement strand
GCTAGATGACCAAACCAAGTACTAGGGAGAATTTTAAGACTTGTGTGTACACCGTAGCTCCGCGTCGGAGAGGGGTTGAGGAGAGGTTCATCGAACTCACGTTAAAAAAGTACAGGGAACTACCATTGTTCCAAGCCAAATCGCATCTAAATATTATTAATCCACAACTAACACGGCTGAGCCTTCAATTTTGCCACTACGTAACGCATCTAAAGCTTCATTTGCTTGAGTTAAAGCAAAAGCATTGACTTCTGTATGAATGGGAATTTGGGGAGCTAAAGCTAGAAACTCTTCTCCATCTTGACGAGTTAAATTAGCAACAGAACGCAATACCCGTTCTTCCCAAAGAATTTCATAAGGAAAAGCAGGAATGTCGCTCATGTGAATACCTGCACAAATCACCACACCACCTTTAGCAACTGCACGTAAAGCAGTCGGTACTAGTTTTCCTACAGGAGCAAAAATAATTGCTGCATCTAAAGGTTCTGGAGGCAATACATCTGAGCTATCAGCCCAAACTGCACCTAATTGACGGGCAAATTCTTGTCCTTGATTATCACCTGGACGAGTAAAAGCAAAAACCTGACGTTTTTGATGGCGAGCTAATTGAATCAATATATGGGCAGATGAACCAAAGCCATAAAAGCCCAATCTTTGGGCATCACCAGTCATGCTGTAAGCGCGATAGCCAATTAAACCACCACATAGTAAGGGTGCAGCTTGTAAATCAGGATAACTAGGATCTAAGGGAAAGCAAAAGCGATGGTCAGCAACGGTGTACTCAGCATAGCCACCATCCAGGTTATAACCTGTAAATTCAGCGTAATCACAAAGATTTTCCCGATTCGAGAGACAATAACGGCAATGATTGCAAGTATGACCTAGCCAAGGTACACCTACCCGTTGTCCTACACTAAACTTATCAACATTTTCACCTTTGGCTTTTATCGTACCGACAATTTGATGCCCAAGTACTAGAGGTAGTTTTGGGTGTGTCAATTCTCCATCAACTATATGTAAATCTGTACGGCAAACAGCGCAAGCATGAACGCGAATCAATACTTGCTCAGAGTTGGGTTTTGGCATCGGCAACTCAACTAAGCGTAGGGGTTGACGCGGTGCTGACAAAATCATTGCACGCATAAGCAATTAAAAATACTGAGTCAGCTTTGCTCTACCTTTATACTACATAAAGTATCAAGTTATCTGAGAAAGTTACTAAAACTGCTAGGCCTCAAACTCCAAAAACTTTTAAGCTATATGCAGATATTATCAGATGACATCAATCAGTATTAAGGTTAGTTTTTATGCCGACGATTCATTTGGTGGATGGTGAAAAAGGTGGGGTAGGGAAGTCTTTGTTAACTAGGACGATGATTCAGTATTGTCTGGATAAAAAAATACCCTTTATACCAGTAGAAACTGATAGGTCTAATCCTGATGTGGCTGGTGTCTATAAAGGAATATGTCAGTATGCTGTATTTACTGAAGATGAACGGCAAGCCGATAAAGCAGATAGAATTTTTGAGATGGCGATGTCTAAGCCAGCAATTGTAAATTTAGCTGCTCAATCTCACAGAGCTGTCAAAAACTGGATTGAGAAAAATCATTTAATTGAACTAGGAAGTTCGGAAGGAGTTAGTTTTTGCAAGTGGTTTGTGTCTACAGGAGGATATGATAGCCTGAACCTGTTTGTACAGTCAGTAAATAGCTATGGCATTAGAATACCTCATGTTTTGGTCAGAAATTTAGGGTTGTGCGACGATTGGGAACACGTTGAGTCTGATGTTACCATTCAAAATTTAGTCAGCAAATATAAAGTTCAGGTTGTAGATTTTCCGAAGTTGTCATATAAAGAAAGAAATATTATTGACCAACATCGTCTAACCTTTGCTGAAGCACGAGAATATAAAGAGTTTGGGGTTCTTGGTAAACAGCGAGTTGTAAATTTTCTTAAACTTGCTTATGCTGCTTTTGAGACAGTAGGTATTTGGCATGAAGAGGTTAAATAAACAAGAAAAGAAAAACTAACAAGTGGCGTTTGATGTAAGGAAACCTCAACACTAGGATTGTTCTGTTGGGTTGCACTGTGCTTAATCCATACTACAATTCTAAATCATTCGTGAATAACAAGATCCCCGACTTCTCAAAGAAGTCGGGGATCTAAGCCTCTAGAATAAACCTGCTTCCCTTTGCCATTAAAGTTCTACCGGATGCTGGCCATAATACGGCAAAGCATCTGACCAATTAGGACACTGGCCTTGTTGCCATTCTTGATAAGCCAATTCTAAAATACTTGTCACTGTTGCTGCTAACCCAGATTTAGCTTCAATTAGCTGATAATCAGTATTCCAGTTAGCTAACGTTTCCTGCCATACTTCTGGTGTGAAAACTGTATCTGGCAATAAGACTGTGAGTCCACAATTATCTGGTGTAGGCTGATAAATAGCAGCAAAAATTTTACCCCGTTGTGCTGGCATTTCTACAGCGATCGCCTGATTTCTGTTAGTCTGATTAACAACAGAATTTGAGGGAATCTCCGAAATATACTTTGACCAAGCTACTGCGGCTAAAGTAGAAATAGCAAACACAGGAATATCTAATTGTTGTCCTAAAGTACGGGCGATAACAACACCGATACGAGTTCCTGTAAATCCCCCAGGCCCTTTAGTGACTGCAATTAACCCCAAGTCTGCCCAAGTTTGAGGTTTGATAAATTCAATTAAATATTGATGTATGTAACTGGATACTTCACGCCCTAAATTCCAAACATCAGTGCGAGTTTCACCAGCAAAATTACTAATTGCTAAACCCAATTCGGGAGTAGTGGTATGTAGTGATAAAGCGTATTTTTTAGCTATCGGGTATTTTAGTTCAGTTGTCAAAGTTATACCAATTTGGAATTTATATATTGATCCCTCATTTGATTTAATGAGCAGTGGTACTAAACATGATACGCCGTGATAACTTTTGTTTTGTCGGGACTGTATATTGATTCAACTCTTTGATATTCAGTATGCGTCCACCAGACTTTAATTCTGTTAACTTGTGCGGGAGAACTTCCCATTTTACAGTAACCAGCTTTTTGCATTATTTCTTCAAATTGACTGGAGTCTATGACTTTACATTTAAATTGTGGTATTCCTTGTATTTGGTGTTTCTCTAGGGTCATAGGTTCCCTGGTACGTAGTCAAGATCTTGTATCCAGGCAACACTAAAGTTATGCCAACCGAACTGTGAATCTTTCCAGGATATTTATAAGGTAAATCATTAGGGATACTTCCACCAATCCGAATATTAAATCCTGGTAGCCACACATATAAACCAGGTATTAGTAAGTCCATACTATAAGCGATCGCCCTCATTTGCTCGTTTTCTTTAGGGGCGGCGATGTTGATGATTCGTAATCCAAAGTTGGGTTTTGTGACGCTTAACATAGTTTCAATCCCTAATGTTCAATAGCCACACAAATATACACGACTACTATATCAAAAAGTAGTAGTCGCTTGGGAGAGCATCATCATTTTCCATCAAGTAGGGAC
The DNA here is from genome assembly GCA_038259655.1 of Chroococcales cyanobacterium. Classification (GTDB taxonomy): domain Bacteria; phylum Cyanobacteriota; class Cyanobacteriia; order Cyanobacteriales; family Nostocaceae; genus Halotia. Next base: position 13,009 of record JBBSOP010000044.1, on the reverse strand, counting down.
TAACTCACCCGGACGTAATTTCGACCATTTACCCATTTCTTGCTTAAAGCTCAGACAACCGACAACATCCCATTCCATTTCAATGACATCTTCTTGGGTACGGATGTTGACATTGATAGAGGGTTCATTTGGGTCAAAAGTAGGGTTTTCAGTTAAGTGGGGCTGTTGGTGCTGTGTTTCTACGGCATTATAGGTTGCACAGCTGTCTACATAGTGGCAGTTCACACAAATACACATAACAGAACCAACTCCAGGAACCTTTATTGTTAATCTAGCTTAAGCCCAACCTTTATTCATTAGCTGTTGGGTTGATTTTTATTACAATGCCTCTTCCAATCTTGTCTACTCTAGCTCCCGAAAATTGGCCTTTTAGTCTGGAATATTTACCACAACCTGCTTATATGGTAGGTGGTGCTGTTCGGGATGCCATTTTGGGAAGAAGCCGCGAATACTTGGATTTAGATTTCGTGATTCCATCTAATGCTGTTAAGGTAGCAAGAGCGATCGCTCGTCGTTATCAAGCTGGGTTTGTATTACTCGATTCTGAGCGACAAATTGCCCGTGTGGTATTTCCTGATGCTACAGCCGATTTTGCTCAACAAGAAGGAGATAGTTTAATAACTGATTTGCATAGAAGAGATTTTACAGTCAATGCGATCGCCTACAATCCCCATACTCAAGAAATCATTGATCCTCTCCAAGGCTATGCAGACTTAGAACAGCGTCAATTGCGAATGATATCACCAGCGAACTTAGAAAATGACCCTCTACGGTTAATGCGAGCCTATCGCCAAGCTGCTCAACTAAATTTTACTATTGAACCAACTACCCAAGCCACAATTCGCGCTTTAGCATCACATATAACTGAAGTAGCAGCAGAACGAGTGCGGGTAGAAATTGGCTATTTATTAGCAAATCCTCAAGGTACTCCTTGGATAGTCAGGGCTGGAGAAGACGGTTTAATTACACCTTTTTTCCAGAATGCTACATCTAAAAGCTTTCAAAAATTGGCTGCGGTTGACGCAGCAGCAGCCTTGCTAGCCAAAAACTGGCCTCAACTAGGAATAGAATTGCAAAAGTATGTACGTGATACAGTTAAAACAACTTGGTTAGGTATTGCTAAAATTGCTTGTCTTGTCCACCCCAATCCAGAAGTCGCAGAAATAGAGTTACAAAAACTTACCTATAGTCGTGCAGAAATTCGGGCTGTTACAACTGCCCTAAAGCTGTTTCCCCGGCTGAACTTCAGCAATATATCCTTACGAGAACAGTATATTTTATTTAAAGAAGCCGGGATTGTATTTGTGGCTGTAGTCGTTTTAGCCTTAAGTAATAATACTGCGGTAGAGGCAATGTCTGGGTATAAGTCGCTATGCACTTATGCACCATTAATCAACCGCTACCTTAACCCTGATGATCTGGTTGCTCATGCCACTCCATTAGTGAGTGGTAAAGAATTAATAATAGCATTAAATGTTCCCGCTTCGCCAGTTTTAGGCGAACTACTCACCGAAATTGCCATAGCCCAAGCTGAGGGAAAAATCTCAACGCCAGCAGAAGCGATCGCCTTAGCACGTAAGTTAGTTGAGTGTAACCAGTTTTAAGTTATCACTCAAAAGACACTTGATAACTGTTCACTGTTCACTATTTTAATGTGTTTTACTTGCCCCTAAATATAGTTCGGCCACTTTGGGATCATTCAACAATTCTTGACCTGACCCTGCGATCGCATCACGTCCTGACTCTAGCACATAACCGCGATCAGCCATTTCTAAGGCTTTACGGGCATTTTGTTCTACTAAAACAATCGCTGTCCCCCCCTGGTTAATTTGTTTAATTTGCTCAAATACTTGCGTTACCAAAATGGGAGATAAAGCCGCAGAAGGTTCATCCAATAACAATAAATTCGGTTCTAACATCAAAGCTTTGCCCATCGCTAACATCTGACGTTCACCTCCTGATAGAGTACCAGCACGTTGACGACGGCGATCGCTCAATCTCGGAAACATGGTAAATATTTGATCTTTGAGGGGTTTGAGGGGAACGTTACGCACAAAAGCCCCCATTTCTAAGTTTTCTTCCACACTTAAAGAAGGAAAGACATTAGAAATTTGCGGTACGTAGCACATTCCTCGCTGCACAATTTGATTTGATCTTAGTCCAGCAATATTTTCGCCTTTAAAAGTAATTGTGCCTGTATGGGGAGTCAAAAGCCCAAAAATTGTTTTTGCCAAGGTGGATTTACCAGCACCGTTGGGGCCAATCACTGTCACCATTTCCCCTAATTCAACCCGAAAATTTACTCCTTGCAGGATATCTACGTCTTTAATGTATCCAGCGTGAACGTTTTGAACTTCTAACAGTGGAGCAGAATTATTTACTGAAGCTGACATAATTTCCTTGTATGGCAGGGAATAGGCTTGACTCTTCTCCCGACAAGCCTACATCTTGAACACGCACAATATCAACAGATTTCTACTTCATTCAATAGTAGCAAACACCTAGTTGCTTGATGTATGGGAATGGTTATGGTCGCCCCCACTCAATATCTCGGATCAGGTGCTTCACATTTTCTTGGTAAATTATGATATACTTTTTTTATGACCACGGTCATGACTATGGGCATTATGAAAACCATTTCCAAAAGTAAACTTAAAAGTAAACTGCTAGAGTTCTTGCGATTAGTAGAGTCGGAAGGGGAAGAAATTATAGTAACCGACCGAGGAAAACCAGTGGTGAAAATTTCTAAATACGGTGATTCTCCGTCAACAAAAGAGTTATTTGGGCAAATGCGCGGTAAAGTACAGTATTTTGAGGATTTAACGGCTCCTACAACTGAGGAATGGGGTGAATTGTGAGGATTGTCCTCGATACTTGCGCTTTGATTTGGTGGAGCCTAGATCCAGATCAACTTTCTCAAGCTGCAACACAGGCCTGCAACGAGATGGAAATTTTGAAAAACGGTCTTGTTCCATCTATCGCTGTGTGGGAAATTGCTATCAAAATCAAAAATAAAAAACTAAATTTAGGAGTCGATCTTCACGAATACGTCGCCTCTTTGAAAAAGTCCAGTGTTATCCGTATTGTCCCTATTAATGAAGATGTGTGGTTAGAAAGTGTTACATTAGAATGGGGTCATCGAGATCCAGCTGATCGAGTTATTGTAGCATTAGCCAGCAGTAATCAGGCTTCAATTATCACAGCAGATCAAGAAATAAGAGATTTTTACTCAGATGTAATTTGGTAGATTAAAACACCAAAATTCTCCTCAGCATCCCACTTAAACTTCGTCCATGTTGAAAAGAAGTTTTTGATGAAAGTACATTATTCGGTTGCAGCTTGAGTTCTAAGCTTTAACCTCATATTTAGGCTTCCAGCTTGCGGGGCTTTGCAAGAATAGCCCCGCATAAAACTGGCTCCTGATTTTTGTGACTTGAAACTAATCACTAATCCTCTGGAGTTTCCTGGAAGAACTTCTTATGGATGGTTTTCGTTTCATCTCCATTAGCATCTGCTGCTGTAATCAGATACTCAATTAAGTTATCTGAGAAGGGAATACGCAAATGGAAAGTACCATCAGATTTTAGTGTGAGAGGATTACCTGCAACAGTCACGGTTGCTCCTGGCTCTGTTGCGCCGTGAATAATTAACTCAGCATCTGCCACAAACCAGAAATCTCCATAAGGACGACTGAAGACACGAACAGTAGTTGAGCGGGCGATCATAACCCAGCGATCGCCTTCGGTGACATAGCCAAGTTCAGTGATATAGTCATGATCACTGATGGGAATAGCCACGTAGCGATCGTGTGTTGCTTCTTCACACTCATACTGCTGTACTAAAATGGGATTTTGATAACTCAAGTCAATGTCAGTCACATCATACAGCCGCAAAGCTAATTGTGAAATTTTAGCATCGTGCAGTGCTTGCTTGTGAGTTTCAGACATTTGCCAACAAACATAAGCCCATTTAGGAGTGCGAGGTGTGAGGACAATACTGCTTTGCTCATCTACATTGATGAAGTTAGAAGTCGTTGTATCTTTGATTAAAGTATTCTCTGCCGGAGAATCTTGAGTATGTTCATCAGGCATACTAAATACACGCACAATCTCTGAAGTTACGAGTTTTACCCAGTCATTGCTATTAGTCACATAACCAAGTTCAGCCATGTAATTGCGATCGCTTGTGGGAATCCCTACGTAGCGGTCATCTGTGAATGCTTCACATTCATACTGCTGTACTAAAATGGGATTTTGATAACTCAAGTCAATGTCAGTCACATCATACAGCCGCAGAGCTAATTGTAAACCAGCATTTTGCAGTGCTTGTGCATCAGCTTTGGAAACACGCCAGGACACACCAGCCCACTCAAAAGTCTGAGGTGTGAGGATAATACTATTTTCTGTGTCTGCTTGTAGCCCGTTAACAGCTGCTGCATTTCCTACTAAAGTATTCTCTACCATAGTCTCTGGATGAGGCAAATCGAAAACACGTACAATTTCTGAAGTTGCTAATGTTAACCAGTTATTGCCATCAGTCACATAACCCAATTCAGTCATGTAATTGCGATCGCTTGTCGGAATCGGTACGGAGAAACCATCTGTAGATTCCTCGCATTCATACTGCTGCACTAGGGAGGGACTTTGATAACTCAAGTCAATGTCCGTTACATCACACAACCGTAGTGCTAACTGCAAACCAGCATCTTGCAGTGCTTGCTTGTGAGCTTCCGAAATACGCCACGATACATCAGCCCATTCAGGAGTACGAACTGTAAGAATGATACTACTTTCTGTATCTGCGTGCAGCTGATTAAAAGCTGTTGCACCTCCTATTAAAGCATTTTCTACCGTAGTATTTGAGTCAGGCAGACTAAAGACACGGACAATTTTTGAAGTTGCTAATATTACCCAGTCATTGCCATCATTTACATAACCAAGTTCAGCTATGTAATTGCGATCGCTTGTGGGAATCGGCACAGAATGACTGTTTGTAAATTCCTCACATTTATATTGCTGCACCAGAGATGGAGTTTGATAACTCAAGTCAATGTCTGTTACATCACACAACCGCAGTGCTAAGTGCCAACCAGCATTATGCAGTGCTTGCTTTTGAGTTTCCGAAATCTGCCACGATACATCAGCCGACTCAGGAGTGCGAACTGTAATCACAATACTACTTTCTGTATCTGCTTGCAGCTGATTAAAAGCTGTTGCATTTTCTACCGTAGTATCTGAGTCAGGCAAACTAAAGATACGTACAATTTCTGAGGTTGCTAATATTACCCAGTTATTGCCATCATTTACATAACCCAATTCAGCCATGTAATTGCGATCGCTGGTAGGAATAGGTACAGAACGTCCGTCTGTAAATTCCTCGCATTCATACTGCTGCACCAAAGAGGGACTTTGATAACTCAAGTCAATGTCGGTTACATCATATAGCCGCAAAGCCAGTTGTGAGCCAGCATCCCGCAATGTTTGTTTGTGAATTTCCGAAACACGCCAAGACGCATCAGCCCACTCAAAAGTCCGGGGTGTGAGGATAATATTACTTTCTGTGTCTAGGTGTAGCAAGTTAAAAGCTGTCTCGCTTCCTGCTGATATATTTTCATTGGGATGAGTTTGTACCTCAGATTCAGTAATATCCTCAATACCATAAATATTAGCCCACGCGCCGATGCCTACTCCTGTTAAAGCTGCACCGTTGACGAAATCTGCCAAGCCGTTTTGAGTCAAATCTTCTGTCTCTTCTGACAGATTAGAGATTGTTTCATTGTTAGTAAGTTCAGCTTCGTCTGCGACTACGTTCAACGTCTCTTCGGGAATGTCTGGTAATTCCAAAAGTGAAGTTGTGAGTTCTTGCTCTGGCCATTCCTCATCGGCATCTGAGGACTGCTCCCCAGTAGAACTGATTTCTTCAGATCCTACTGGCTGATCAGGAGTTACATTTGAAAATACCTCTGTTGGCCATTCTAAATCGGAGATTATTTCGTAAGATGCGTTTGAGTCTTGTTCAGCAGTAGTACTGGCTTCTGGAGTGTCAGCAGTCACCTTAATGGTAGACCAGACATTCGCTTTTGTTGCTGATACAGGTTGTTCTGTTGTCAAATCTTCAGGAGTTTGAATTTCTTGATTGTCCTGATTAGATACCACTGGGGGAACATCTGTAACTTCTGTAGTGGGTAACTCTACATTCGGTGTAGCTGGGGAAACATCTGAAATTGTCGGATATGAAGTATTTACAACAGCGGCCGGTGCTTCTATATCCCAAGGGGATTCATCAAGTTCATAAGGAGTTATTCCCGCATATTTGTTTAAATTAGCAGTTTCTCTAGTTCCTTGATGATCTGAGCTTTCGTGAGCAACTGTAGATCCAATAGCGGCTCCAGTTCCTGCTGCCAAAACAGCATTTTCAGTCAAGGTGATGTTTTCTTCACCAAAGTTCGAGTTAATAGGAATTTCCTCTGCTGCTGCGATCGCAGGATTAGGAGCAACGCCTGTGTTATCAGTAGGCGTAGGAGAATTGGGAGTTAATTTTGGGGTGTTGTCTGTTTCTCCAGCACCAGATGGACTACTTCTAAGTAGCCATGCTAGCAATCCACCCATAAGAGCCAAGGGTAACAGCAACCACCAAATAGGTATTTGTCCTTTGGAAATTGGATTATTAGCCGCAGCAGGCACATCAGGTTGCTGGTCAGTAGGTGTAACTTCAGCAATTGGTGTGGCAGTCTCCGTAGGCGTAGCCTCTGGGCTAGGCGTGGAATTAGCAGCAATGATCGCATTTGCTTCAGCGGCTCTAGCTTCTTCTATAGCCTGTTTTCCTGGCTGTGCCAATGTAAAGCCGAGAAAACTAGCTATAGCTGGACTAGGATCTTTCTTGTAAACATACACTAATGGCTGCGAAAAGGGATATTTAGGATTGTCTGGCAAAGTTTGATGTAACCGCAGCACCCGCACATCTGGCAGTTTCGACACCTGATTAGCTAGTGCATAGCCGATGCCATCATCGCCTAATTGCTTGACAATTTCTGCGGTATTATCTTCTGTTAATTGGGTCGCAGTTGAACCAGTATCAAATTTAGCAGCTCGGAAAACTGGGTAGTTACTCAGTGCTTCACGGATACCGCTTGTTGTGGGGCGATCAATTAACCGAATTTTACCCTTAGATTCTCCCAATTGTGACCAATCTGTAATTCTCCCCCGAAAAATCCTCGCAAATTGCCTATCGGTCAAGCTTCCCTTAAAAGGATTTTCCGTACCAACGATAATTGCAATCTTTTCTCGGTACAAGCGGACTTGCTCTAAACCTTGTGCTTTTTCTTCTGGAGTCAAGCCACGACCAATTGCTGCTACATCAATTTTTCCATCTAGCAAAGCTTGGAGTGCAGCATCAGTGCCATTAGTGGCAACTTCTACCTTGGTTCCAGAGAACTGTTTCTCAAAACTTTGTTTTAGGCTTTGGTTGATTGTAGCCAAACTATTTGAACCATCAATCCGCACTGTAGTCCCATTTTCCACTGTTTGCGGCGGTGGAAAAGAGGGAGTGTCAGTAGGAGATTGAGACAGCACTTGTGCCGACACGAAGAGATTTGCTGCCATAGGGGCAGTAGCTAAGGCAAGCAATAATGCCAGACTGACTATTGCACTTTCTTTTTTTCTTGTTGCCACATATGCTCCTTATTAAAGGTACAGAAAGCCGGCCAATCCTAAACTTTATTTTTTTATGAAGGAGTAGACGCGCTAATTATACATCCGGTGTTAACTTTCAGGGTAAGTGAAACTTCAGCCCGAATCATCGAGATATTCCCAAGAGTTTTGATAATCTAGGTCTGGCAATAGTAGCATTACATGAAATTAGAAACCAGGCTCTTCATCCTGTTCACAAAAATTACAGGTTTCATCTGTTGTGGAATCTAGCTCTAACAAAATAATTCATTGATTCCACCTGCTATAGTTTCGCTTACATATAGACAATGACCTTTTTGAATTAAAACAGGACTTACGCAATAACTCTGTGAAACCCTCTTAACTTCGTGCCCTTAGTGTTCTTTGTGGTTCGTTTTTCTATAACTTTGCGTAAGTCCTATAAAAATTAAGAAGAATAATAATTTTTTATTAATTTTAGGTACAGAGCAACCCTTATATTCTGAAAGGATCGAGGGTTCTGACTCTCCTGTTAAGTCGTGAACGAACCATCGAAATATAGGACTAGTACCGCTACCTTGGAAGTCAAAAGACTTATAGTTTGGGCTTTTTAACTGTTTGAAATGGTAGGTTTATTTCCGCCATGCTGTACTGGGTGGGATACCACTTTAAGGATAAGCAAGCCAGAAGTTTTTGTAGCTAGGCCGTTTCAGTAAGGCTTAACGTAACAAATCTCCTATAGAAGATGTTCGCTGCATTGCTAAACTGACCATTGTCACTTTTAATCGGTTATTACTAGAAAGCCATTTTGGAGGTAACAATCATGACTAAGTATGATCATATATTTCACTCATCAGAGATATCTGATGAATCGCTGAGTCCAGAAGAAGCGGTAGCAGCAATAGCAGTTGTCACCGCCATTGCAGATTCTGCTGTTGAAGAGATAGATCCAGAAACTTTAGGAAGTATTCTTTGGGAATTTGAGGTCTTTGAAGAATATTCGGAAGATGAAATTACAGAAATAGTTGATAGACTTATAGGCATTGCAGAAGATGAAGGGCTAGGGGCTTTATATAATACTGCAAGTGAAGTTCTCTCAGATGATTTGGTACTAGATGCTTTTGCCGCAGGGGTAATCGTACTAATAGAGGACGAAGAAGAGCTAGTTATTCCCCAAAAGAAACAGCCTTACTTGAAAAAACTCCAAGAAGCTTTAGATCTTGAAGATGAAGAAGCACAAGAAATAGTGCAGGAAGTCATTGCTGCTTTTCAAGAAGCCGAAAATGAGGAATACCTTGAAGAAGTAGAAGACTATAGCGAAGATATTTATGAGTCACCTTTAGGCAATTTTACTGTGCCGATTCCAGTTGACTCTCAGCAGGGGGGTAAAGTTCAAAGTCAAGAAGGAGTAGTGGGTTTTTCTGATGACTTTGGCACTTTACTTAGAATTGACTATTATCCTATACCTCCAGAACAAACAGAAGAAATGGGGTCTATAGGACAGGAAGAATATTTGCAATCTATTTTAGTAGACAAGTATGTGCCACAGGCGATTTTAGCCAGTGTGCCTAATGCTCAGGTAAAATATAGCGAATATCTGTCAGACATGATGGCTGGTGCTTACTTTGTATTAATTAATATGCCGCAAGGTTCAACAATTTCTAAGCAAGAAAATAACGGTACAGCCACCCGGTTAGATGCATATCGAGGGCTGCTTAGCTTTATTAATGCTGAATTTTTGTATATAGTTAGTAGCCAGCGTAGCTTTTTAAAAGACGAAATTCGCGGCTCTGTTGAAGAAGAAGCTGAGGATATCAAAGAAAGCATTTTAGAGTTTGTTGAGACTATGGATTTCACTTAGTCTAAGGATCTCATTGATCATGATAAGTTAAAGAGCGATCGCCAAGACGAGATATTTTACTAGCACGCAGATGAGTGCTGGTTTTTTATTGTCTGTGATTGAGAGTGTGAGTTGCAGGAACAATAATGTTTTACCTCCTGCCATACTAAAGTTGCGCTATCCGTCTAAGTCGCTAAAATATAACTTGAAGAATTAGTCTAGGATTCTAACAAGTGAGAAAACAGGTATTTTACATCTTATTTGTACTGAGCTTAGTTGGCATTCTTGGCTTTTCTTACATCTCAGAACAAGCGCCAGTAACTCGTTGCCGTTCATGGGGATTTATTTCCTCTACAAGTGGAAAATACTACTCAAGTCCTGAAAAAATAGTGATTAAGCCTTGGTTTGGTCGCCATCGCGTTTACGGTATATTTATGATCCCGGATGGATATCGCAGCGATCGCTTTGTTACCTTAACAATACCTGGAGAAAAAACTTACTGTGGAGGACTGATGAATACCGGCGCTCAATTTATTGAAGGAGTTTCTGCTCAACCGGGTTATCACCTGATTAAGGGACAATTTAATACACGGATTGCTGTTTGGTTGATTGCTCAAGGTAAAAAAGATCAGTTACAACAACTCAGTAATTGGAGATTAGGTTATGCCCTCAAACAGAAAAAATAATCCTGCATATCCCTGGCGATCGCCAGATAGTCTCAGACATAAACTGCTCATAAAATCCTTACACCAAGGGACTTCCAACTAAAAAATATCCCGTAGTTGTGGAAGCAGGATAACTCGCGCTTTATCTTTAGCATTGCGATCGCATCAATGAAATATACCCATACTTACACTATGGGTAATTTGCCGTTAATCACATCTTAATTTTTACCTTTTTGCCAATTCAGTATAATTATTGATAGAATTTTCCGTAAACTGTATATTCTTGAAACTAAAATCTTCAAACGGCAAGAAATAAACATACCATAGTTTCTTTGTAAGATGCAAATTTAGCATCTTACAAAGAGCGTAAAACTAAACAAAGAACGTATTCAGAATACGCTTAAGAGATAATGACTGAAGTGATCCAGATCGGCAACCGGACAATCGAAGCTAGTGAACTAATTCCTTTACTAGCCAGTTACCAAATGCTGCCGCAATTGCTGCGGGAATTAATTATCGACGAGGCGATCGCACCTATAGAGTGTACCCCTGAAGAAATAGCCCACGCTCAACAACAGTTTTACGCCGAAAAACAGTTAACCCAAGAAGCCGACATTCAAGCATGGATGAGCCATTATGGTTTAACTGCAAGTCAATTAGAAATTATTACTCTTCGTAAGTTGAAACTGGAAAAATTCAAGCAAGCTACTTGGGGTCATAAACTAGAATCCTATTTTTTTCAGACTAAGAGCAAACTAGATAAAGTAATTTATTCTCTATTACGAACTCAAGATATAGGCATTGCTCAAGAACTCTACTTCCGCATTCAGGCAAATGAGCAATCGTTCGCAGATGTAGCACGAGAATATTCACTTGGTCCAGAAGCCCAAACTGGTGGGTTAGTTGGACCAATTGAACTGAATGCACTTCATCCAGCAATGGTGCAAATGCTTTCTACCAGTCAACCCGATCAAGTTTTGCCCCCCACTCGTATCGCTGAGTGGTTTGTAATTTTGCGTTTGGAGAAATTTATCCCAGCACAACTGGATGAATCCATAAAAGCGCGCCTACTTAATGAACTCTTTGAAACTTGGCTACAGGAACAGAAAAAGCAGATAACATCTTTGCCCAATGTTTCAGACAACTAAATTATCCTGCGTAGTAGTCTCTCAAATTTAAATGGATGAGTAAGTTAATTTGTACTACAGACTTTAGCTTTCTTTGATCACTCAATCAGAGTTGGAAGAAATTCTTTAGTGTTTACTTTTTTGCTAAATCCCTCTAAAGATTCATGAAAAATTATATGAGGTTGATGCATATTTAACTTATATAGCAGTCCTAAATTATTCGTGAACAACAAGATCACCGACTTCTTCAAGAAGCGGGGGATCTCGCAGCCCCTCAAAATTAATGACATGAAGTATTAGCGACAAACAACTCCTAAAAAATAAGGATAAGCGTAAGAGTTGGCAACCAGTAATTTTGAACCCTGATAAGTCTTGAGTACTAAATTAGCTGTTGCTTGGAGGTTGTCTATTAGAAGAGTATCTTCGCCAAAGGCTTCAAATGCAAGGCTCCACCAAGCATTATTCTGAATAATCAGATGGGTAATTTCCACAGTGCAACCATTATCATTAGATTCACTAGTCACAATTGGTTGTACACAAAGGTCAGATAAGACTTTATAAGATTGGGAATAGCGCACCTTTTGGACATTTACCCAAGTTGAATTGCCCAAAACTGTTGCAGGTTGAAAACTTTCTCCTGTGGGATCATTGCACATCCACTTAGCCCATTTTTCAACCTTGCCTTCTACATATTGCCCTAAACGTACTACACCAAATTCTGCTTTGCGCCATTTGACCTCTAGTCGTCCTTGCCGTAGCTTGATTCCTAAATAATCACACTTTGGAGCATAGAGATACTGATCTTCCCGTTCTTCTGGTGGTTGCATTCGGTCAATCAGACAATTTTGCTGAAACCAAATTTTCATGTCTGTTGGTATCGTACCAGGGTAAAACCAGCGCAATTCGTTAGTTGTAAGCATAAATTTACTCGGCTAGGGGCTAGGGGCTAGGGGCTAGGGGCTAGGGGCTAGGGGCTAGGGGCTAGGGGCTAGAGTAGTGTATTACATCCATATAAATTAAGATTAGTTGTTATTTTTCCTGCTTCCCCTGCTTCCCCTACCTCCCCTACCTCCCCTACCTCCCCTGCCTCCCCTGCTTCCCCTGCCCCTCTTTCTACCCCAGTTCCCCATTTGATGGGACAATGTAAACGATAAATTACACTTGCTTTTTATTGCTCCAGCTTAAAGGAATTTGTAGAAATGTGGAAACGAATTGCATTGACTTTGCTATTAGTATTAAGCCTCTGCTTGAGTAATCCTGGTGTCGCTGCTGCGACTGGACTTAAAAGCTTTGTAGATACTACTGATGGCTATGAGTTTTTATACCCTAATGGCTGGTTACAGGTAAAAGTTGCCAACGGCCCCGATGTGGTGTTCCACGATTTAATTGAGGTATCTGAAAATGTTTCTGTGGTTATTAGTGCTGTTCCAGATGACAAAACTTTGCCAGAACTAGGAACACCAACAGAAGTAGGATATAAGCTTGGAAAAGCTGCTCTTGCTCCTCCTGACTCTGGTCGCTCAGCCGAATTAGTCAACGCTGTGGAGAAAGAATCTAATGGTAAAATATATTACATTCTGGAGTATTTGGTGAAACTTCCCAATCGGGAACAACGACACAATGTAGCCAACGTCGCTGTCAGCCGTGGTAAACTTTTCACCTTAAACGCCTCAATTCCTGAAAGACGTTGGCAAAGAGTTCAACGGATGATGGAAGATGTTGTAAATTCTT
>JBBSOP010000043.1:0-16629 GCA_038259655.1 Chroococcales cyanobacterium | reverse complement strand
GTCATTAGTCATTGGTTATTACTGTTTGACTCTAGACTTTGACTAATCCTCAAACCAACTAGCACGCCATGCAGCCTCAGCTTCGGCAATCGATCGCTCCCGTTGCTTTTTTTGATACTCTCGTCCTAGCTTGTTTAGCCGACCTAAAATATTGCGAATTTGCTTGCGGTCAGATGAAAGTGCCACATCAGCAAATTCAATTTCCCCTAGTCTGAGATTAATTGCCATCAGCTGTGTCAGCTTGGAGTCTTCTGCATCTTGCTCATTTTCAATTTCAATTACCAAATTTAAAAGGTTAGGTGGCCCTGGCATTACCTCAGCAGATGCTTCTGAGGCTGCTGCTGCTGCTTCTAAAATGGGTTCTGGTAATTTTTTGGGTAAAATATCAACTTTTTGCAATACAAGATTAGCGTCATGGGAGACCTTTTTCAGCGTTTGTTGTGTCTGATGTTCTAGTCCCTGTTGCCATTTTGCTAATTCTACGGGGTTAGAAGGATCAGGGGATGTCAGGTAACGGGGTGATGGGGTGTATACTTCTTCTGGGTTACTTACCGTGGAGCTGATTTCTTCCCAAAGGGTAGGGCGAGGAAGTGAATTTACATCTAAATTTTCCTCATCTCCTAATTTTTCATCACTTTCTCCATCCGTTAGTAGTTCTCTATCTTCCTCACTTTTCATCCAATTGAGCAATTTTTCAGCCGCCTGTTGACCTAATTTCCGGATGGCTTGTTGTAATTTTTGCCGCTGGTTTAATGACAAACCTAAGAATTTTTCGGGATATCCTTGTGTACACAAATGGTAACTAGCCAGAATCAACTGTTTTTGTAAGGCTTGCCCCAAAGTAGTTAGATAGCTGGCATAAGCGCTATGAAGTTCTGTTGCGATCGCTTTGATCTGTTCTTGCAGGGCTGCGATATCCTGCTCAATTCGCTCAATTGCTCTTGCCATATCTTCTTTTGATAGCTCATCTCAACCTTATCATGGTACAAATGTACCCATTTATTTTTAAATAGTCATCCCAAGGACTTTAAATTTTATATTTAACTATGCGTCAGCTTGGATCATCTACGAGAACGAATAAAACAGGCCAGTGTAATTTAACTGACCTGTTCTTGCAATAGTTCAAAGTTAAGAGTAGTTTTTTCAAAGTGACTTGTAAAATCTCTTTTTTCTCTCTGCGTCACACCAGTTGCTACAACGCGGGGAACCCGCGCAATGCACTGGTTTCTCAGTGTCTCTGCGGTTTAAAAGTGTTTTCTTTAACCACAGAGGCACGGAGGCACAAAGTTAAGAAGTAAAACTACTCACTCTTAACTCCTAACTCAAATTACTTGTTACCCATTTGTGCAGCAACTTCATCAGCAAAATTACTTTCTTGCTTTTCAATACCCTCGCCCAGTACATAACGAACAAAGCGATTGACTTGGATATCTTCGCCAACTTGAGCCTTAACTTGCTTCACCAAGTCTTCCACGGAAATACTTTGATCACGAATGTAGGGCTGATCCAGCAAAGTCATTTCTTTCAGGCGTTTTTCAATCCGTCCCTGAACAATTTTTTCTTTGATGGCATCTGGCTTGTTCGCCAAATCATCCCGCCCCATTTCAATGTCTTTTTCTTTTTGGGCAATTTCAGCGGGGATTTGGTCTACAGTAACATACTCGACATTCGGGCAAGCCGCGACTTGCATTGCGGTATTCCGTGCCAAGGCTTGAAATTCTTCATTACCAGCTGCTGAGTCGGTTTTTGAGTTGAGTTCAACCAACACACCAACACGACCACCAGTATGAATATAGCTGTCTACTACACCTGGTTTGCCTGCTGCTAACGAAAAACTGACGAAGCGACGCACCTGAATATTTTCACCAAGTTGGGCAATGGTTTGCTTGATGAATTGTTCTACGGTGACGTTTTTATCTTCAATGTAAGGTTGAGCTAACAAAGACTCAACACTATCAGCAGTTGCTGCTTGCTTTGCTAGGTTCTTAACTAAAGCTTTAAAAGCTTCGTTACGGGCGACAAAATCAGTTTGACAGTTGACTTCTAATAGTACACCTACTTGACCATTAGGCTGAATGTAGGTTTCTACTAGACCTTCTGCCGCAATGCGATCGCTTTTTTTACCCGCTGAAGCGATGCCTTTTTGTCGCAACCATTCTATGGCTTTTTCTATATCGCCATCAGTTTCTTTCAGCGCCTTTTTGCAGTCCATCATGCCGGCACCAGTTTTTTGGCGTAGCTCTTGGACGAGTTTTGCAGATATTTCCGCCATGTTGCCTCAATTCCTAACTTGACCTAGAGTTGTAATCGCTCACAGGTGTTGAGTATTTCTATCTTACTCAGGACGGTGTCAAGTATGAAGGATGAAATTTCATCCTTCATATTTTAGTTATTCTTGTTTTTCTTCGTCGTTGGGAACTACTGATTCGGTGTACTCGGTTTCGTCGTAATCGTAATCTTCGTCACCGCCTTCGTAATCTCCGTAATCTTCTTCTTCATCCAATTGACCGTGACGACCTTCATAAATGGCATCTGCTAATTTGCCAACTATCAACTTAATTGACCTGATAGCGTCGTCATTCGCTGGAATCGGAATATCTACTACATCCGGATCACAGTTTGTATCTAACATCGATACAATCGGAATCCCCAGTTTTTCGCATTCTTGAACTGCGTTATACTCCCGCTTTTGATCGACAATCACCACAATATCAGGAACTTTCCGCATTGTTTTAATGCCACCTAGATATTTCTGAAGCTTCGTCATCTCCCGACGCAGCATCGAAGCTTCTTTCTTGGGCAGTAATTCCAATGCGCCGCTTTCTTCACGGCGTTCTAAATCTTTGAGGCGGTCTGCTCTGGTTTTGATGGTTGCCCAATTGGTGAGCATTCCCCCCAACCAACGCTGGTTGATGTAGTGAGAACCACAACGAGCAGCTTCTTGAGCGATAATTCCTGCTGCTTGTCGCTTGGTGCCAACAAAAAGGAATTTCTTGCCTTGCTCTGATTGAGTTCTCATGTAAGCGTAAGCATCTTCCATCAATTGGGCAGTTTGCACCAAATCAATGATGTGTACAACATTGCTGGAAGTGTAAATGTAAGGAGACATTTTCGGGTTCCACCGTCGGGTTTGATGCCCAAAATGAACTCCAGACTCCATCATTTGAGCCAAAGAAACGACTGGCATATATTTTTTTCTCCTATTCGGGTTAAACCTCCACCCAAGCGCATTTCCTCAATCGGAAACACCCGAATCCTTGGATGTGCGAGATTATAGACAGCCCTATAAGTTTATCACATCAGATGCTTGAATAAATCTGATAATTCGGTAATATTATGTACAATTGACAATTGTAACCCTTAAGGTTACAGTAAAAATGATTAAAACGTTTAAGCATAAAGGACTAAAAAAACTTTTTGAAGATGACGATAGAAGCGGTATTCAATCCAAACACGCAGAAAAATTACTAGATATTCTAGATAGACTGGATGCAGCTTCTGAAGTTGAGGATATGAGATACCCAGGTTCTAGACTTCACCAGTTAACAGGTAATCGAAAAAGTGAATGGTCAATCACAGTATCTGGAAATTGGCGTATAACCTTTAAATTTGAAAACGGTGATGCTTACGTTGTTAATTACGAAGATTATCACTAGGAAATTAATTATGATAAATAAAAGAAAACCAAGACATCCTGGTGCTTTGATTAAGCGTCAATATTTAGAACCTTTAGAGATTACCAATACTCAGCTTGCTCAGATTTTAGGTGTATCACGTAAAACAGTTTCAGAAATTGTTAATGAGCAAGCAGGTGTTTCTGCCATTATGGCGCTTCGTTTAGCAAGAGCTTTTCAAACAACTCCAGAGCTTTGGTTAAATCTTCAGCAAAAATATGATCTTTGGAATGCAGCACAAGAATCTGAAACTTTAAAAAAAATATCTCCTATCAACTTAGAGACTTGCAAATAGAACGGTAAATTCAGGGTAAAAGCGTCTCAATCAGTATTGGCACAAGGAATCAAAAAATCTAATTTGGAGTGGGTGTTTAACTTTGCTTTTGTTCAGACTCTAGATAAGCTGCATAAACGCCTTTGACGTTATACCAATTTAGAAAAATTCTAGCAGTTTCTAAAGCTAATTGAGGTTTACCTAAATTAATCAGCCAACGTAAAAAAGGAGCCATCGTCTTTTCGTTGAGTGCGCCATTGAGTGAAAGAACACCCCAAAGTAAGCGATGTAACCAAGTCATTTGAATCATCATCCGCACTTCCCAGGTAGGATGCTTTTGATAAAACAAAACTCCCATACGTCCACGTTGAATTTCTTTTTCTATTAAGCTGGGAATTTGCTCTAATTTAAATGCTGGATGCCAGTGATAGCCGACAGCAGCCGGACATTTAATCAATTTTAATCCTAAGTTTTTTAGCCTTACCCCTAGTTCTAAATCTTCCCAACCATAAAGTTTAAAACTGTTGTCAAACAGTCCAGCTTTCTCTAACCAATGTTTGGGAATTGCTACATTTCCTGTGGCAAAAAATGCGGCTGAAAAGTCTGTGATTTTATAAGGTTCAGCAGTAGGCTTATCGAAATTACAAGTATTAATTACTGCACCGTAAGTAAAAAAGCGATCGCAGCCTAATTGTTCTTGTCCTGCTGCTAGTGCATTTGCATGAGCTTGTAAAAAATCTTTCAGTACTACTAAATCACTGTCAATAAAAACAATTGTATCACCCTGCGCCTGCTCTACTCCCAAATTTCTCGCTGCGGCTGGGCCAGCATGATTTTGTTGAAACCAGTGTACATGGGGAAATTCATCTTTGTGTGCCGCTAACCACTCTAATGTGCCATCAGTAGAACCGTCATCTACCAAGACAACCTCGTAATCACTGACTGAACTGGAAGTACTGAACTCCTGCACCTCCAAAGCGCGGAGGCATTTTTCTAAAATCGGCTGACGATTATAAGTTGGTATCACAACACTGAAAAACACAGTCTCACCCACAATATTACCTATCTCCAGGATAGGACAGCAGGGTAATGTACACTGTTCCTGACGTGACTTTGGTTCAAAATAAATAAAAAAGTATCATCATGCTCAATAGTCCAATTCCAGACTTACGCTATACTGCTATCGATTTTTTAAAACAAAGTCCCTCAAAACGTCTACAAATTCTACAAACACTAGGTATAGCTCGTTATGATTTTTTAACTCAAATGCGCTCCACTGAAGCAAATATAATCTGTATAATGCGATTTCTCCAAAATCCTAATCAGCTAAAATTTCCAAATTTAGTCGAAGCAGATTTATCTGGTTTAATTTTAGATGAAGTCAACTTTATCCGAGGAAATTTGTCAGAAGCCAACTTGCAAAATAGTAGTTTAGTAAATGCAGACTTGTTATTTGTCAATTTCACCAAAGCCGATTTAAGAAATGCCAATTTAAGAGGCGCAACATTAAATGAGACTATTTGGTTGGATACTTTACTTGCAGGATGTCAGTTTGGCCTTGGTATTGGCTTGACCGAATTGCAACGTAAAGATTTACAAAGGCGAGGAGCCAGATTTAACTCTTCGTTAGATGATTAATAAAAACACAAAAATCTGAAATACTTTTATTTAAGTTAATCTACATAAATTAATGAATAGTTCGATTAAGTTGCCTCAAAAATTAATGTTGTTAGGTTCAGGAGAACTCGGCAAAGAATTTGTCATTGCTGCTCAAAGATTGGGGAATTATGTGATTGCTGTTGACCGCTATGCCGATGCTCCAGCCATGCAAGTTGCTGATTGTTATGAAGTGATTTCTATGCTAAGTGCTGATGCTTTAGAAGCTGTAGTAACAAAGTATCAGCCTGATTTTATTATACCAGAAATTGAAGCTATTAGAACAGAAAAACTTCTGGAATTTGAACAAAGAGGAATTACAGTTATTCCTACTGCGGCGGCAACTAACTATACAATGAATCGTGACCGAATTAGAGAACTAGCACATCAAGAGTTAGGCATTAGAACTGCTAAATATGGTTATGCAGAAACTTTAGCAGAATTAATTACTATTTCTGGTGATATAGGGTTTCCTAATGTAGTGAAGCCTGTAATGTCATCTTCTGGTAAAGGTCAATCTGTAGTATCATCTAGTGATGAAATAGAGCCAGCTTGGAATTATGCGATCGCTAATTCTAGAGGTGATAGTCAAAAGGTAATTGTCGAAGAATTTATCAACTTTGAAATCGAAATTACTTTACTAACAGTTAAACAGTGGAATGCACCGACAATCTTCTGTTCTCCGATTGGTCATCGCCAAGAAAGAGGAGATTATCAAGAGTCGTGGCAACCAGCAGGTATTTCTGAAGATAAAATATTACAATCTCAACAAATAGCCCAAAAAGTTACAGATGCTTTAGGTGGAGCCGGAATTTTTGGTGTTGAATTTTTCATCACCAAAGATGAAGTTATTTTTTCCGAACTTTCTCCTCGACCCCATGATACGGGAATGGTGACATTAATTTCCCAAAATATCAATGAATTTGAACTACATCTTAGAGCTATTTTAGGCTTACCAATTCCCTATATAGAACAGCTAGGAGCATCAGCCAGCGCCGTTATTTTAGCCGCTGAAAAATCAGACTCTGTTATATTTATAGGTGTCGCAGAAGCTTTATCTGCAAAAGATGTCGATATTAGACTTTTTGGTAAACCCAGCGCTCATCCTTATCGCCGCATGGGGGTAGCTTTAGCTAAAGGTGTTGATGTACAAGAAGCAAGAGCCAAGGCTACCAAAGCAGCCAGTAAAGTTAAAATTATTTAATTAATGCTCTGCATTCTGTACTTGACAATACATTATTGAACACTATAGTATTCAATAATGACACACAAGATTATTGATTTATTTGCTGGTGCAGGTGGTTTGACTACAGGATTTCACATGGCAGGTTTTGAATCTCTATGTGCAATCGATGTAGATGCAAAAGCCTTGACAACATATAAGCACAATTACCCAAATGCTCAAATCATTCATCAGGATATACGTCAGGTTAGTCCTGGTGATTTACGATTAGCATTGGGATTGCAACAAGAAGAACTAACAGCGTTGGTTGGCGGCCCTCCGTGTCAGGGATTTTCTAGAAATGTTCCTGCTGGTTATCGCTACCTTAATGATTACCGTAACCAGCTATATCGAACGTTTTTAGAATTTGTAGAAGAGTTTAGACCCCTTTATGCCGTAATGGAAAATGTGCCTGAAATATTGAAAGCTTACAACGGCGTGGTTAGGGAAGAAATCACAAAACAACTTGAATCATTAGGCTATAAAGTTATCTCTTCATCACTAAATGCTGCACATTATGGAATACCACAAACGAGAGCCAGAGCTTTTTTTATAGCTAGTCTGAATCATTCCCTTTATTTTCCTGAACCAAAAAATTTTGGTGACATTAAGACTGACTATAGAGCTACAAAGTCTTGTAACCAGCTTAATTTATTAGACACAAATATTTCTCCACTGATCACAGTTAGAGATGCGATTGGAGATTTACCACCACTAGATGCAGGGCAAAACTATAACGCTGAAGTGTATCCCCATGCTCCACAAACTACATATCAAGCTTTTATTCGTTATAAAAGCTTGATAATTGTTAATCATGTCGCTCGCGCTTTGACTCCAATTCAATTGTCGAGAGCGCGCGCTCTTCGTGAAGGACAAGATGCTAGGGATTTACCTTCGGAATTAGCTCCCAAAAAACATTATAGCGGTGCATACGGAAGACTTTACTGGGATAAGCCAGCAAGAACTATCACAAGGTGGCTATTCCATCCTGGATCGGGTAGATTTTTTCACCCTACTCAAGATAGAACAATTACAATACGCGAAGCTGCAAGATTACACTCTTATCCAGATAACTTTCACTTTTTGGGAACGTATACTAATATGGCTTCTCAAATTGGTCAATCTGTACCCCCACTCTTAGGCAAAGTAATAGCTTCATCTATTATTCAACATCATCCCCAGAAAGCTGAGTATTGATTTGATCTTCCAAAGCAGAGAGAACTGTCTCGACATATCGCTCAAGTGTAAGACGAGTTCGTTTAACTGTAATATTAACCGCTTGTGTAGGAATAGTTCTAGCTCTAAAAAGTTGTTTCTGGTTTTTGTACCAAATTAATTCTATTGTGCCTGCAACGCTTCCCTGTAGTCCTGCTCCTGATCTCCCAGTAATTTTATCTATTGTCCAAGCCCAAGAAAACGTATTGGGGTCAAAAGGATAAAGTGGAAACTCACAATAAATATATTCATAACCTTTGATGGTTTTCAGTAATATGCTTTCATAACTCTTAACAACACCTTGTGCCGCTTGGCTGGAAATAATCTTCTCATTCCAATGTTGAACAATGGCTGCTCCGAGTTCATGAGGCGATGATTGCTCAGTTAGACCAGGAAACCCCAATTGTTCAGCCTTTTTGATAATATCTGCTCTCTGAATGACAAACAAAAATGGACTTCCAAGATTGAACCGATTTAGTTGTAAGGATTTAAGTGACCAACCAGTTTTAGTCACCAAATCAACAGCATCATAGAGAA
This sequence comes from Chroococcales cyanobacterium, assembly GCA_038259655.1. GTDB lineage: Bacteria > Cyanobacteriota > Cyanobacteriia > Cyanobacteriales > Nostocaceae > Halotia. The sequence goes on along the minus strand of JBBSOP010000043.1, from coordinate 8,051 downwards.
GCTTACTACGTCCCAGAGCAGGATCTGATAGAGGTATATCTTTAACATAATGAAAAATTGCTTCCCACGTATAATCTTCTATCGAGCCTATAACTGGAGATGCAATAGTTGCAATAATGGCTTGCCTTAATCTTTTAATTTCCTTGTCCGTCAACACTCAGGGATTCCTCTACGGCTTGTAAAAATTCACTCATTTTCATGCCCAAAGCATTGGTAATATGGCTGAGAACTCTAACGGATGGGCTTTTTAGCCCTCGCTCAAGTTGGCTGATGTAAGTCCTGTGGAGACCTGTTACTTCTGCAAGATACTCCTGTGACCAACCTTTCTTTATGCGATGACGTTGTAGTTCTATTCCTAAAATTTGATCTAGTTTACTGGTTTGCATGAAGAAAAAGCGTAGAATTTTGAACACAAAAGTTCTACAGACTAAAGTATTCAAAAGTGTCTTATGAAAGCTTTTTGTAATCTGTAGCAAAATGCGACGAATTAAGCCAAAAGGTACTTAAAATCCCAAATCAACAGCAATGCGATGGGCGCAAGCAAACCCAGAAAATGCCACTGCATTCAACCCCTGACCAGGAAAGGTACTATCTCCTACACAATAAAGTCCGGGGATAGCTGTGCGATTAAACGGCATTCCCAATAACCCCCGTAGCTTGCGCCGAGGAATCGGCCCGTAAGTTCCATCCTCTCGCGCCAAAAAGCGGCGATGAGTACGAGGTGTCCCCACTTCCAGATAATCTAAGCCAGCATCTAAACCAGGAAAAATTTCCTCTAGTCGGTCAATTATTTGCCAAGCTGCCTTTTCTTTCTTCGCTTCATACTCACTCGCTGATAGTCCCTGCCAATCATCAATCCAATGAGGCGTAAAAGCATGAATGATGTGATATCCCGGTGGGGCTAAATCTGGGTCAAGCAATGTAGGAATCGAAACAAAAATTGTACCTGCCGATGCTGTCATTTTTTCCCAATCTTCTAGGACTATATGATGGCACTCTGTTCCGATAGGTAAAACTGACTCTTTTACCCCGATATGCAAACTCAAAAAGCTGGGTGATTTTTCATATAACTGTTGCCATTTTTTCTCATTATTGGGTATTTTCTCTACAGGTAGTAATTTTTCAAATGTATCCCAGCGTGTAGCATTAGAAACTATGCGTTTACCTCGATAGACTTGACCATTTGCTATTTGTACGGCTACAGCCCGTCCTTGTTCCGTAATGATTTTCGTCACTCTAGCTTGGTATTGAATTTTACCTCCAGCCTGTTCTAAGCCCTCTACTAATTTTTGAGCAATTTGTCCTACCCCTCCTTTGGGATAATTGACTCCGCCATAGTGTCTGTCAGAAAAAACCATCCCAGCATTAATCATGGGTGTCATGTCCGCTGGAACCACAGACCAGCAGTAACATTCCATATCAATAAATTTCAATAACTGGGGGTCTTTAATGTAGCGGCGTGCTACATCTCCAACATTTTGAGGCAAATACTTAGCTAAACCGAGACACGCTAAAGGATGCTGGAAAAATACTCGCATTAAATACCGAGGTTCTTCTAGCGACAGCAAATCTATAGTGTTAAGGCAATTGAAAACTTTCCAGCATTCGTCATAAAAGCGGCGAATCCCTTTTTCTTCATGGCGAAAATAAGCAATAAGATTTTGCAAAAAATTATCATAAACTCGGTTAACTTTAATGTCTAATCCATTAGGCAGATGATAGTGAATCTGCACTGGGTCAGTAATTGTCTGTTGATTAACATTTACCGCCTCAAGAGCGCGGGTGAGTAAGTTGGTTGTGCCTTTGTCTCCTAATCCAAATATCATTGATGCACCCACATCAAAGCGATAGCCTTGACGTTCAAAGTAGCCAGCACTACCGCCTGGAATTAAATAGCGTTCTAGTACCAACACTTTTGCTTTCTTCGCTGCTAGCTGGGTTGCTGTCACCAAGCCACCAATACCAGAACCAATCACAATCACATCAAATAAAGGATTTGGGGAGGAGGTAGTGGTGTTAAAGGTTGGACACATAGGATTAGCTGTTACATAAAATTAACCAAGAAAATAGTACTGTATATTACTTTAATTTGCATAAATCATACGTAATAAGTTATCTCTATTTTCCAGTTGACTGCTGCATATCAAATATTAAAGGAGCTTTTGGCTTTCAAATCCACAGCTAGAACTGATTACACACAATTAAAAACCCCTATATTTTGTTGTTTATGCCATAAAAAAGAGGGACAAGCCTGCTACCGCTGGCTAATCCCGTCTGCCGATCCTTAAAGAGAGGAGAACACTGAATAATAATATAACCTTGATTGAGAATAGATGTCAACTACTAATGAAAAAGATTTTCAATAAAGTTGGCGGTGCTAATTTTAGCGCTCAGGAGTACGCGCGAAAGAGTATGATGAGGTTTCAGTTCTAGTACAACAAAAGTGCCGATTTCTGGCTATGATGCCCCAATTACGTGTTTATGTTCCACCCCATCCCTTAATTAAACACTGGCTGGCAGTTGCCCGCGATGCTGCTACACCTTCAGTATTGTTCCGCAGTGCGATCGCTGAGTTAGGTCGATGGCTAACTTATGAAGCTGCACGAGAATGGTTGCCGACTTTAGAAACAATGGTGCAGAGTCCATTAGATTCCTGCCCAGCAACTTTTATTAATCCTGAGATACCTGTGGCAGTTGTGCCGATTTTAAGGGCAGGGCTAGGATTGTTGGAAGGAGCGCAAACTTTATTGCCTTTGGCTTCGATTTACCATCTGGGCTTAGTGCGAGATGAAGAAACTTTAGAACCTACGTGTTATTTGAATAAGTTGCCAGACAAATTTGACCCTCAAACACGAGTGCTAATTACAGATCCGATGTTAGCCACGGGAGGATCGATTATGACTGCAATGGCAGAATTGACACAACGGGGTATTGATCCTGCTTTGGTGCGAATTGTTTGTGTAGTGGCGGCTCCCCCAGCATTGCAAAAGTTGAGTGCTACATATCCCGGTTTGATAGTTTACACAGCAACTATTGACGAAACAGTGAACGACAAAGGATATATTGTACCTGGATTAGGAGATGCAGGCGATCGCATCTTTGGTACTTAAGCTAGTATGCAGCTAAGGAAAGTTGCAAGGTTTCTTTAAGGGGGTAAAGTATGAGTCAACGTGACGGTTTTGCCAGTGGGTTTTTAGCAGGGGCTTTTGTTGGTGGTGTAGTTGGTGGTATTGTAGGGGCGGCGATCGCTTCAAGGCGCGATGGGGAGTTGTTAGCTGAGGAAGAATCAGAACTGACTAATAGCCCCGCAGGAACTAAGAAAGTGTCAACAAAACGTCGTCAGATTTTAGCCTCAGATAGCGAGGGTATGGAAATGGAAACGGCAAGGCGATCGCTAGAAGATAAAATTGCCCAACTCAATGCCACAATTGACGAAGTGCGGAAACATCTGGGTAATGTAAATGGCAATTCATCTCCGTCTGTAAATGACCCTTCCCTCACCACAGATTCCTAAAATATTTCATGTTAAGTAAAGGTGTTGATGTGGTTAATACGGCAATAATCTACAAACATCATGGCGTAGACTAAATTAAAATCAATAATAAGACCATTTTGAGACTTAACAGGAAAACAAGCCATCCATGAATTTACTGATTACCACACTCGTTACCTTCTTAACGATTTATAGCTACTTACTAATTATTCGGGTTTTATTGACTTGGTTCCCCAGCATCAACTGGTATAACCAACCATTCACCGCTTTGAGCCAAATTACTGACCCTTATCTGAATCTGTTTCGCTCAATTATTCCCCCATTGGGTGGTATGGATTTTTCCCCTATCTTAGCTTTCTTGGCGCTTAGTTTCGCAACCAGCTTACTTAGTAGTTTGGCTACCTTGCCACTTGTGCAGGGATTTTAAGTACTATTTACTTGTAGAGACGTTAAATTTAACAGCGTCTCTACCTACTTATCTACGAACTTGGCTGCTAAACCCAGAGGCTTTAAACTGTTTTAGCTTCAAAGGTAATGTCTGATTAGCTGGTACAGAAATTCTTAATTCAAAATCGCTGACACCTGGTGGAACCTCGGTAATCGAACCAAGACGCGTCCGATTTTGCAATACCGGATTATTATTGGCATCATAGATGCGCCCGAAGATATCTGCATCATAAACGGTTTTGTAAGTGCCATTTTCCGCTTTGCCAGTAACAATAAAGCAATTAGCAGCCGCACTACCACTGCTAATCACAGCCCCTTCGGCTAGTTCTGGTGGACAATCTTTATAGGAAATATGAGAAAGTTTAATCTGTGTCAATGCTATGGCAGAGGGAGTAAACGCCCACGATAGAAAGGTGACTAAACAAGCAATAAAGACGGCCGTGAGTGAACGCAACCGCATAAAACACCCCGTGATTTAATCTAACAATATGCAACTTATAAACCCAGCTTACCTGAATTTAAGTACTTAAGGATTGTAGACTGGAATTTAGCATTTTTGACATACTCCCCGGCGTGAACGCACGGGGATTCTAATTCATGGTTCACAGAAATCCGCTTGCTAGATCAAGTTTCCCATCACATAGTATTGGCGGTCTTCTCCCCATGCTTTCCCTCTTGCAAGGCGGATTCTTCTTGCCCAGAAGTACCGTTTTTCTGCCACTCCACACCCAAAATACTCATCCCCTTCTGCAAAATATTGAGAGCTGCATTGGTGTCACGGCAAATCTCGATTTTGCAATTAGGGCATGAATGAGTTCTGGTGCTGAGGGTCTTTTTTACTCTATGACCACAACTAGAGCAATCTTGGGAAGTGTAGTTCGGCGACACTGCCACAACCGCTTTATCCCAGATTTTCCCGTAGTATTCTAACCATTGAGTGAACTGACACCAGCTAGCATCAGAAATCGACTTAGCCAAAGAGTGATTTTTGACCATATTCACAATCTTCAAATTCTCATAGACGACGACATCGTTAGATGCCACTACGCACCGGGCTTGTTTTATAGCCCAATCTTTACGCTGTCTTTGGATTTTTAGATGAACTTTACCTAATCGTTTCCGGCAAGAGTGATAATTGATTGACTGTGGTTTTTTACCTTTAATAAACTTTTTACTCAATTGCCTCTGCGCTTTTTTAAGCCTGCGCTCTGACTTTCTTAAAAATTGGGGATAAATTACGGCATTGTCATTTTGGTCTTTGGTGAAATATTTTAATCCCAAGTCCAACCCAACAACATTACCAGTAAATTTTCCAACTTCTTTGCGGTCAGCATCAAAGCAGAATTGGACATAATACCCATCTGCTTTTCTGACTACACGAACACGATTGATTTTAAGTCGATGAAGGTCTTCTCGTGTGGATGAATTGCAGAACACAGATAGAGAACCAACTTTGAAGCCATCCGTGAAAGTGATAATTTTGCAATCATCAGATAGTTTCCACCCTGAAACTTTATATTCTACAGAGCGACAATGCTTTTTAAACTTGGGATAACCTGTCTTTTTCTCCTGCTTTTTACAACGCTTGTAGAAACTTGAGATAGCAGCCCAAGCTCTTTCGGCACTGGCTTGACGTGCAGCCGAATTTAACTTTAAAGCAAAGTCAAATTCGGTAGCTAATTTTTTGCACAGCTTATATAAGTCACCTTTACTAACCCCTTGATTATCCATCCAATAGTGAACCGCCTTATTTCTAATAAATTGGGCGGCGCGAATGGCATTATCAAGACCTTGGTATTGTTCCTTCGTTCCGTTTAATAGCTTGGCTTCTCTTACTATCATTCCTATATTTTATCACACGATATCGCAGATAAAACAATATTATAGAATATAAAGCCGTCCTGGAAGGCTTGTCCTGAGCTTGTCGAAGGGACGGGGCTTTTACCCAAATTTTCGGTAATAATTAGGGAAACAAACCCTTAAATTGCTATTAACTTATGACTCCAGATGAGATTGAAACAGCCTTGCAAGCAGCCTTTAATAGTTGTGATGTAGCTAGCTGTCCTCTCACTGATATCCAAAAACAGATATTACTGCAAGTAGTTGAGCAAATTCAGGGAAACTCTAAATCTCGAATGTCAGATGTAGCCAATCCCTTAGATGATCTGACACCAGAAGAATTAGAAGCATTTTTAGAGTTCGTCAAAACACAAGAACAGCAAAATCGTACCTGGAAAGTACAATTACTCAACGACTGGCTGCACGACAATGACTCTGGAGAAGTAAAATTTGTTCGCCAACGCTATGGTTTACAATGGTTGAATCGTGTCGAATCGTATCATTTCGATAAGTATTCTTACTTTGAGGATGCTTTAAAATTAAGAATAGGCGATCGCATAGAAGTTTCCAATGCACTATGGGAATGGGTACAAGAAGATGGCCCCTGTAAGCGGGAATGGTTTGGTTGCATGGTGCTTGAGGTTAAGGAAATTAGCAATGGTGATGATTCTTCTACTAACTGCACTGTCCGTTTCTATAGCGGTGCTGAGTATGAAATTCAAGGCATCTATGAATGGAATCGCTACAATTGGCGCTGGCCTCAATAATTCGTAATTATCGGCTAGACACTGCCCAAGCTAAAAACCTTTCAGTGTAATATAGCGCTAATTGATTGCTCACACCATTGAAAACAGCATCAAAAGCGTGTTCAGCCCAAGGGATGTGGAGAAAAACCGCAGTGTTACCAGACTGAAGTAAACGTTTGTACATCTGTCTGCCAAATCGTGACTCTACTAAATGATCGCGATCGCCGTAAACTAATAAAGTTGGTGGTACAGGGTGCGTCAAATAATTTATCGGGGAAGCAACTTGATACTGATTGGGTAATTCTTCGAGAGAACCACCGAGAAATTTTCTTAATACAGCGCGGGTATTGATAGGATCAGGACTTGGCGGTGATTTATATCCTTCAGTTAAGTTAACAGGCCCGTAATAGTTGACTACAGCCCGGATAGGTGGTGCATCCGGTTGATAAGCCGCTAGCATAGCCAAGTGTGCGCCGGCAGAACGGCCTAAAAGTACCATACGTTCTAAATCTGCTTCATATTCCGTTGCATGTTTGCGAATAAAATTGAGGGCTGTACGCACATCATCTAATTGAGTTGGAAATTGATATTTAGGTGCATGTCGATAGTCAATGGCAAATACTGTATGTCCACGATGAGCCATATATTGATTAAACTCAGCATTAGCTCCAGGATTGCCACGTTGCCAAGCTCCACCATAAATTACTACCACTGCTGGATATTTCCCTATTTCTGGAGGTTGGTAAACTTCCATTGTTAAAGGCACTCCCGCAGGTGTAGCAAAGACAATACCTGTTTGATGACGCGTTTTACCTGATGGAATACCCCCAAAGAAATTAACTAAATTAAAAGGATGAATTTGCATCTTAGCTTTAGCTGAAGCTGGGATTTGCTTAAGATACTCTGCTCCCAATCCTTGCTGCATCGCCCTAGCCATCTGCATTTGAGTTATTGGAATATTTACTAACACCCATCCACAAATTAGCAATCCGATTAAACTGAAAATGCAAGCTAGACGCTGTAATTTACGGCGACGGATGCAAAAGAAAGCAAGTAATAAAGAAAATAAGTTTAATAAAAATAACCCAGGGCTGATTTCTGGCGCTCCCACTCCTAAAGTCAGTAAGAACATATTCGGAGCAGGAAGAATAATCCAAGAACTGAGAAATACACTACTAAAACTCAGCAATAATGCCAGCCATGATAAAAATATTTTGGGTTTGAGAAACATAGATGCAAGTGCTGTAAAAATTGGTGCTGGCGGCATAAATAAGGTTCTTCAGTACTTATTATGCAAAGTTATTAGTTAAACATTGTAATACTATGTTGAAAAGCATATCAAATAATAACTAAAACTCTTATTAAAGTTGACATATAAGACATTCTTGTTATTTGCTGTAAATATAACAATAGTGTTATTTGGTGTATTTACAGTCATGGTCAACAAAAAAGATATTAAAATTCTAACAGAACTTCTTGGTTTAGAGAATGTAAAAGTCATATCACATCGTCTTCATGATGGAATT
>JBBSOP010000042.1:0-16719 GCA_038259655.1 Chroococcales cyanobacterium | reverse complement strand
TAAACATCGGCAGTTGCAAGCGTTCTACTACCTTTTGAAATTGGGTGAAGTTTTTAGAACTTGCCATATCCCACCACTGTTCTAAAACCGCTGGTCTATCTTGACCAACAACACGCAGGGCTATAGCGTTATCTTCTTTCTCGGTAACTATCGGGCCATGAACAGAACTTTTGACTGAAAATATTTGCTCACGCAACGTGCCATTTTTCTGTTTTACCTTTAATAAAGAGGTTGTTGTTTTAAATGGCTGAACTTTGCCGTCAAATAGATAGCCATCCTTTTGTAATTTCAATTTGTAGGCATCCCAACCATCATGAGTATTGACAGTGTGAGTCCAACCTAAATGATCATTAAAGGCGATCGCTAATACAGGAATACCTACCAACGTTGCCCCGTAAGCATCAATCCCAGGAGCAGTAATTTGGGCTTCATACCACAAAAATAAGTCTCCCCAAGGCAAGTGAGGATTGGCTAGGAGCATGGCTTTCTTACTAGCAGATCGTTTCGGTGCGATCGCCCAACCGTTAGAAGCGGCTGGAGAGTCTGGATGGGGAATATCTGCAACACTTCCCGGATTGACTACAAAAGTAAAAAGCAGTACTCGTTGCAGATGAGCAAGTACATCCTCTGGTGTCACAGGTAACACTACTTTTACTTGATCATCAATTAAATCAGGATGCTCTTTGGCATAAGCATTAATCCCAGAGGCAAAAGCCTGGAGATAAACACGAAAAGCATAACTTTGTTTTTTATACCAAGTGCTGGCTCGTTTGGGTACGCCCATTGTCAGTACCCATTTATCTGAGTCTAAATAATCCTCTCCCCAATACTCGGCAGCCCGTCCTCGTGCTTGACCGTAAAGGCGCAACAGCAAGTTAGCATGACTCTGCATCTGCGCCCAACCAAAGGCATGAAAAGTACCCTGGACATTATTACCGTAAATGTGGGGGATGCCGTAAGTATCCCAGAGGATTTCGGTGTTTTTGGGTACAGCACTAAAACTTTGGCTGCCTACAACCAAAGTCAAGATCATACTGAGTAGAAAAGGTAAAAATCTTTGTGATGTTTTGTTCCAGATCCAAGGCTGATTTTTAGCAGTAAAGAACATTATATCCCTCTTCTGTCACTCTCCGAAAACATTTGCCATTTCTGGATTTTAGAGCTTTTGTATAGCAAGCGATCGCGCGATTCTTTTCTAATAACAAATACAAGACCTATTTTTTCTAAAAGTATAGCTTGTATTGATTGCTCCATAAGGTTTATAGCGATTGCCCTCCCGGAAAGTGACAGAAGAGGGATATCTTTCTTTTGTCACTCCGGGAAGAGTAAAATTAGAAAAGAGCACTGTCCGAATTTTTCCTCAATACAGTTACGAAAAAGTTACGAATTCGTTCATCATAAGCGGCTTGTTTCTTGTGATAATCGGACGAATGTGTGGTTGGCTTAAACTGGCAATACTGATATCTGCTGGAGTTGAAATTTAAAATAAGTAAAAATATTTAGCTTCATAAAAAGAGCATATTTGTTGCATTCTTTTACACAAAATGCCGTCTTCCATTGCACTTTGTAACTCTTTTGTGTAACCCAAAGGAATATTCCTTTAGACTGAATCTCAATTGAAAAAGATTGAGATCAACGCAAATGCATTCAATAAATCTTTTGTGTCACGAGTTTGTAGTTGGCGTTTCCTTCGTTGCCTGTATTGTCGGTCTAGCCTTACTTTGGGATGACAAACAGTCAAAAGACGATTTAGAAGCAACTGAACAGATTCTGTTTAGAATGAGCTTTTCTTATTGGCTAGTTTATTGTGTCGCTTTTGCCATAGAAAAGATGATTTTACCCGATTGGGAAAATCTAGTTATGACTTTGAAAATAACTACGGCTTTGTCATATTTCTTAACTTTTTCTTGCATACTGAGTCTGCCACTACACAAATTCGCAGTACACCAAGTTGAAGAATAGTTATTAGTCGTTAGACTATTAAACTAGTCAATTTCTCATAGCGATCGCGATCGCATCTTCAAATTTATCCTGATCTAAAGTGGTCAGGATGAAAACCTCTTGGACGGTTTTACCTTGTCTAGCAATCACTTTATAACCACCACGAATTGGTACAGATACGCGAAGTTGCATTTTTGGACAATGACCCCTTGCCCGTCCAATTACTCCTGGCGTAACGGTTTGAACGCCACCTTGCTGACAAAGGCGTTCTAAAATAGGGATGAGTCCCGGAATATGAGTTGAGTGATTCCAGACTAACCTGCCGTCTTTAGCAGAAGTGGTTGGGAGAGATGCTGATTTGGGTTTGCCCATGATAATTAAGCTGCTTCTAAAGGAGCCATTGTTAAACCAGCTCGACGCAGCTGTTGGTGATAAAGTTCTGCGGGTTCTTGGGGGCCGACCCAGACGATGGCTTGACCTTCATAGTGTACCTGATTTGTGAGATCCCAAGCGCGATCGCCTGTCATCCCAGGAATATATTTAGTCAAACAATCAGCGACATGTTGAAAAGTGTTGAAGTCATCGTCTAAAACAATCACTTTGTAGTTCGGATAAAGCTTACGGGTAACTTGATTAGACCGTTCAGGAGCTACAGTTGGTGCTGTACCCATCCCATAAACAGCTGAAAGTCTTGTAACCATAAAACACTTAGCCAACAAAATTTTGCAAAATTACCTTCAAATAACTAGTTTAATCCATAGTCAGCTGCCAGTTACTATTAACAACTGACAACACTTCGACTACGCGGTAGTTGAGCGCAGTCGAAACTCAGTGCATCGCTGACAACTAACTACTTCCAATCATCCCAGTTTTGGTTAAAAATCGACGTATCAGGGAAAGCAGTAGGGTTGCCATTTTGCTCTAACAGACGTTTGAGCATTTGCAGTTGTGGTTCTGCTTTGGGTAAATCGTCTACTAGTTGATAGGGTGCAACATCATTTTTTAAAGAAAAAGCTGCCACAGTTCCCGCAGCTGCACCAGCAGACCATTCAAAGGAGTGTACCCGATAGGCAGCCGCAGCAATATGGCTAGTAGCGATGCTTTTACCTCCCACTATCAAATTATCAATTTTTTGGGGAATCATCGCCCGTAGCGCAATTTGGAAGGGATAAGCTTGACCAGCACCGCGCCTTTCACCTGGGCGTTCTGTGTTACCAGGGGTTTCTGGTGGGCTTTGTACCATGCAAGGATGAAAATCTATCGCATAGTGACCTATACCTATAGCATCGGGGAAGATAGTAGAACGAGTTCGCCGCATTGCTTGGTTCGGGGAAACTTTACCGTCAATTACCGATACTGCTTCTAAACCCGCAAGTGCTGCTCTTAAGCGGCGATACATATCTGGCGGTAGAGTCTTGCGATAATACTCATCATTGTAGTCACGGCGAGAAATATCAATTTCCCAAATCCCAAAGCCGCCGGGTTGTCCCCAACTGGGTCTTCCAATAATCCGCCTTCCTTCCCGCATGTAAGGATATTTTGATAAACCATGCACTGTCCCCATCGGGGAGTTTATACCTGATAACAAGCGGTTCTTTGTTTGCTGCTGTTTCACACCGTCTCCCAGTTGAGAATCTGTAGTGCCAGCTACCAGCCAGTAATAAAATGACAGGGCATTTTCTTCTGCTTTGTCGAGGGTTACTGTTCGCAGTCCTCCCATCCAACCCCCTGGTTTTAACTGCCCAGTGGCTTGTAACTGTTGGCGAGTGTAAACTAAGTTATCTTTAGCAGTGCCAGGGCGGTAGTCATTGCCCCAAGTCCAGTTTTGCATGGAGATATCCCCAGGCGTAGGAGTAGTAAAATTTATGCCACCAAATTTTTCTGTTTTTCCTTTTTTAGGACTCCAAATCCGACGATAAGTAAAAAGTAAGTCAAAACTGGCTAACCGCTTTAATTCATAGCTGAAATATGGGGAGTATTGTAAATAAAATGGGGGCATTTTCTGCGGTTGCGGTTCCTTGGTGGCCTCCATTGCAAAAGTGTAAGTAAAGCCTTGGGGACAATAGGGGTCGTTTGTAGTGCTGGAAGCAGAAGGTTCTAGGTAAGAACGCGCATCAATGCCTAATCGGTAAGGAACATCAGCCAGAGCAATGATTTCTCCGGTTTCACTAGCGTCTACAACATACCATTTAGGGGCATTTCCTTTATTTTGCTTGGGAACGAAGCGAATAATATTTTTGGTAAACCGCGAAGAATTTTGGTAACGATAAGCATCTTCGATGGTGTTAGATAAAGAAAAGGTATTAATTGGTGGTGCGCCTTTTGCTGGTTGATGTTGGATGGCGATCGCACTATTAATTAATTGTCCACCTTCTTTGCTATCTTCTTTACTAGGGGGTGAAATTTCTAATTCCTTAATTACTGTGTTGGGGAACCATTCCAACTTACCCTTGCCCCGCCTTTCAGCATCTTTGAGCATTTGAGTCAAAATTTTATGAGCATCACGGGGAAGAAAGCATGAATCACTTACCCAGCAATCGCCAGGGTTGAGTTCACCGTACTTACGCCGAATGCGATCGCGCAGTTCCAAATAGCCGCGAGAATAGAATTGACGCATTCGCTGGGTTGGTCGTTCATCTAATGCTGATGTCCCTTGAGAAGAAATTTGTCCTCCCAACCAGTCCGTAATTTCTGTCAAGCAAACCCTTCTTCCTGCAAGTAACGCCTCGTAAGCTGTAGCAACGCCAGATAGTCCACCACCTACAACCAAAATCTCACAATCTACAGTTTTGTCTGGGTTCCTTGGGGGCGCAGCAACAATAGGAGAGTTAGGTATAAAAAAGTTAGATATTAAGCTGAGAGTAATAAGGGATGTCTGGAAACCGGCCACTTTGTGTCTGCGCTTCATAATTTAAAACTCTTTCTACTCCTGGGTCAATTTGTAGAAGGTAGCATCCAGTAAACGTTGATCACAAGTTTATTTTGGACAATAAAGGCTAAATATCTGCCTGATTAGATTTTATTAGAGTTTTCTAGCTGGCAAAAAATGTGTAATTTTGTGAGTAAAAAAGTATATGTCAAGCCCTACAAAGTAGAGTATGTGATTAATCAAGACCATAATCATATACTTGACCATTATTGGAATTTAAAACTTGTACTTAAATACATAGATATCAGTTTTTACACAATTAAATTGAGTCTCATTGATTATAGAAGAGCTGTGTTATAAGTGCTAAGATTTAGGCGAAGTCATTAATGTTTACCTATTATTCTGTGGCTAGAGCTAGTACAGCGATCGGTGTTAGTCCAATTATTAAGGAGATTGTGCAAAAACAGGCACATTCGACACGTTTGACCTTGAAAGAGGTAATTCTCATGGGGATGTTAGCAATTGACAAGCTTGATGATCAAAGTCGCCAAGAGCTAGCAGATCAAGTTCATCAAATGCAAGTTAATGGAGAAATTTGAGTGATAAGTTATGAATTATGAATTTTATTTACTCATCCAATTTTTAAGTTAGTCTAACTATTGACTAAATCGGTAACGACTACCCAAAAGATAATTCTCGTTAATTTCAAAAGATATCCATCGGCGTTCCAGAGTTTCAGCAACAAACCCAGTTGTATTAGAACCTGCGAATGGATCTAAAACTAGATCACCTTCGTCAGTTAAAAATTTAATAAAAAACTCGGCAAACCCTTGAGGAAAACGTGCTGGATGGGGTTTAATTTCTGCTGCTTTACAGCGGCGTAAATAAGCACTATTTGATTCAGTATTAGCAATTTCTAAAACGTTTGCTGGAATTGCGCCTTGGTTATCTTTTTGGAATTTATCAGAAATATCATGTCCACTAGGACGTATTTTAGCTTTATAGCCATTTTTGAGTAATTTCTTCATACTTTGGCTATATGGCTTTAAAACTTTTCTATTATCTGCTTTAGGGTTTGGTGTTTTCGATAACCACCAAACTACATTTACAGAATCTTTCACACGAATCCGTCTGATTGTCACCCACTCCGCCGGAGTAGGCAATCGAGCCGGATTATAGTGGTAAAATTCTTGGGCAAGAAAAAAGCCCACTTCCTTACACAATTTTACTAAAAGCTCATATTGATAAATACTCCGCACCGGATTACCAGGAAGGTAAGCACCCCCTAAATCTAAAATAAACGAACCATTATCTGCTAATACCCTTTTAAATTCGTAAGCTAAAGGTAGAAACCATTCAATATATTTCTCCGCGCTTTCATTGCCATATTCTTTTTTACGTATTAGAGCAAATGGGGGTGAGGTTAGAATTAAATTAATACTGTTTTCATCAATTAGTTTAATAAGTTCAAAGCTATCACCACAGTAAGCTACTCCGTTTTTTTGTGTGTAATAAGGTGCGAAACTAATTTTTTCTTTTGTCAAAATTTATAATTGGTCAAGTATTTTATTTACGCTACGTCCGGTGTTTCTAACTCACTACTAATCACTGACCACTGACAAAACTCTATCCACAAAGGGATAGAGTTTTTATTAAAAATTGTTAGCTAATCTAAGCTCCGACGGCTTCCTTCGCAGCGTACAAGACTTCAGCGTTGATTTCCTTGAAACCGCGATCGCGGGCAAATTTCTCAGTATTTCGCTTCACTTTACCGCGCACAAATCCCGGAATTTTGTTCAACTCTGCTTGACCATCTTTTGTCCAATTCAAATCAGAATCAGCAGAAATTCCTCTAGTAATAACTTCTTTGGTATCATGACCACCGAAGATTTCTAATAGGTGATCTTCCATTCCCAAAGTGAAGGAATTGTAGATTAAATCTGTGATTTGATTTGTACCTTCGTAACCCATAAATGGTTTGTAACCAATGGGGAAGTTCTGCACGTGGATTGGTGCAGCAATTACACCGCAAGGGATGTCTAAGCGTTTACCAACGTGGCGTTCCATTTGAGTGCCAAAAATGGCAGAGGGTTCGACACGAGCGATCGCATCCCCAATTTCACCATGATCTTCGGAGATCAGCACTTCATCGCAATACTCGCTAACCTGTTCGCGGAACCAGTCTGCATCATATTTGCAGTAAGTTCCAGCCCAAACAACGTGAATCCCCATTTCTCGCGCCAAAATCTTGGTAATGGCGGCGGCGTGGGTGTTGTCACCAAAGACCACAGCTTTTTTACCAGTCAAGTTTTGACAGTCAATAGAACGGGAGAACCAAGCAGCTTGAGAGACATGCAAGGTTTGCTCATTGATGAAGTCTTCATAGTCAACTTCTGCACCTTTTATAGTGAGCGAAGTCGAACTATGAGCGTTGATTACCTGCTGAATCTTGCGAATACAACGGGCAGTTTCGACTACACCCATTGGAGTAATGTCTATGTAAGGTGTGCCGAATTGCTCTTCCAAGTAACGAGCCGTGGTCAAACCGAGTTCACGGTAAGGTACTAGGTTAAACCAAGCTTTTGGCATCTTCTTCAAGTCGTTCACCGAAGCACCTTCAGGAATTAAGGTATTTACCTCAATTCCCAAGTCAGCCATCAGCCGCTTGAGTTCGGTGCAGTCGTGATTGTTGTGGAAACCAAGGGTGGAAGTACCGATAATGTTAACCGAGGGCTTTTCGGTTTTACCCTCTAGTAGTTCCCCTTTTTTGCGGGCTTTTTCAATATAATATTGGACGATTTGATCCAAAGTGCGATCGGCTGCTTGCAGTTCGTTGTAACGGTAGTGGTTCACGTCCGCTAGCATCACATCCCCTTTCGCTTCCAGTTGCGCCCGTTCTACGAAGTTGTGCAAATCTTCTTGCAGAATGCTAGAGGTGCAGGTGGGAGTTAACACAATTAGATCCGGGTGTTCTTCGGCATCTTTGCGGGTGATGTTGTCTACCACCTTCTCTTGAGAACCGCGTGCCAAAACGTTGCGATCAACGACACTGGTTGTTACCGGGGTGAAGTTCCTTTCCCGCGATAACATGGAACGCATAACGTTGAAATAGTCATCACCAATTGGGGCGTGCATGATGGCATGAACGTTTTTAAACGAACTGGCGATCCGCAGAGTGCCGATGTGAGCTGGGCCGGCATACATCCAGTAAGCCAATTTCATTATGTGTTCTCCCTTTTCAACTTAAATTAAGATGGAGTCCGATAAACGGTGGACTATGATTGCTTGATTATTAATTAAATCGCTTCTGAATTGTCTCAAAACTTGTAGCCCTAATGAAATGGGGAAATTATTAAGTTTTTAGTCTAGTGCGATCGCTTAAACCTAGTTCTCAGTTGGGGTTCCGTCAATAATTTAAACAACAATTATATTGTTTAAGTAAAACAAATCTTAATGTTTTAGTAAATTTATTATTAATTTAGTTAGTGTCACTGATTAATAGCGGTAGTAAACTTTACTATAAAAATTCTTGTTCGTTGTGAAAATTGACAAATCCAGAGCTATTGTTTATTACATCAACGTAATATAATCAAGAGTGAACTGGGAAATAGAATATACGAATGAGTTTGATATTTGGTGGCAAACTCTCAGAGAAGAGCAGCAAGATGATATTGTCAGCGTTGTTCAACTACTTGAAGAAAAGGGAACACAATTACCCTTTCCTTATTCATCCGATGTCAAAGGTTCAAAAAATTCCCACCTAAGAGAGTTACGTATTCAAAGTGGTGGTAAACCAATCAGAATATTTTATGCTTTTGATCCGCGAAGAGTCGCAATTTTACTTATTGGTGGAGATGAAACAGGAGATAAACGATTTTATGAAAAATATATTCCCATAGCAGATCGTCTTTATGAAGAATATATTCAAGAAATTAGTCGGGAGGGTTTGATATGACAGGACATCAAAAGTTTAGCAACCTTACTAATAATTTATCCTCAGAAAGAAAAATAAATATCGCCACTCAAACAGCCAAACTAAAACAAGAGATGGCATTAGCTGAATTACGCCAAGCTTTAAAAATATCTCAAGCTCAATTAGCTGAAAAGTTACAAATTAAACAACCTGCTATCTCCAGATTAGAAAATCGCACTGATATGTATGTTAGTCATCTGCGACAAGTTATTGAAGCAATGGGAGGAGAATTGAAAATAACGGCAATATTTCCTGATGTGGAAGTAACAATTACGAATTTTGAAGATTTAGAAATGGAGATTGATGAGTAGGGTTTGAAGATAGAACCTGATATTTTTGCGTGATAGACTCACGGTAAATTAATGGCTGGATTGCGGGGAAAGAAGCCTCTAGGAGCAATTTTAAACCCAACCCGGTGAACAGGCATTACAGGCCAATCCTCCGATCGCGGGATATGAGTTACGCCCATTGTGTACCACAATACTATATCTTCACCCATCAAAGATTCATCGTTTGAAATATATTTTGGTAAACCTTGTCCTGGTTGAGTTTGATTGGGATAATTGCCACCAGCATAGAGTTCATCTGGCTGATATTTTGTTACCCAAACATGATGAGTGGCAAATTCTGCTTTCTGGCGGATTTTTGAGCCTTCCACAGGTAAAAATACAGCATTTCCTCCCGGCATCAGCATATATCCAGGTGCAGTTTCTAGAGTATTTTTTTTATCTGCGTTAATAACCATCCATTCTCGACTGTGTTTTAGATCTAGATCGCGTACAGCAGTTGTTTCTTTGGTTAGTGGTGTTTCTTCAACTGCGATCGCATTTCCTAAAGGATTGTTTTCACCCATCGGTAAGGCTTGGACATTCATTTCCATGACAGAATTAGCCTGACCATCTACATCCATGTCTAAACGATAATTGAAAAAGTGCTGATGATTCACTCCAATAATATTCTTAGCTATTAACTGACCATAGGCATCTGCCTCAGCAGCGGTTCCTTTTGCCAGCACAATCCCCGTTAACTCGTTTTCCACCTCCAAAGTACCATCTTGGTGAAAAATCCAATTGAGGCTGTAATCATAGTTGTCAACTGCCACAGTCATAGTCATGACTAGTTCGCGGCTGCGGCGCACATCATTACGTTGAGTATTATATTCATAATGCTTCCAAAGCATTCCGCGATCGCGTTCGTAAATACCCACAATTCCCGGCATTACAAACGGTTCTCCTTGTTCATTAGCTAATACAGCATCCAACAACAGGCCATTTTCAGGAATTTCTTTACCCAACTCCATTCTGCTTGCTAAAGAACCTAAGTTGTATTCTCCAACATCAAAGGCATTCCGAAATGACCAAGTAGGATCGGGATCACCATAAGGTACAACCATCTCCGATAAACTGGCACGGTATAACACTGGTCGAATTTTTGCCCCGTCGTTGTAATTTACTAAGTAGAGGATTAACCCTTCACGGGGATGCATTAAATAGCGAAACTTCCAACCTTGCCAACTAATCTCATTACCATTAATTTGGAAATTTACACCTTGAGGTTGCAAAATTTTTAATGCTTTGAGTGGTGAAAGTAATTTTCCTAAAGACTTAATATCATAATCCCAGTTTGCTTTGGAGAAAGGAACAATTCCTTGATCTACAAAACTGGAAATTGTACCAGTATTTAAGTTGACAGTTGCCACTACTCCCTCAATGGGACTACCGTAATAATTCCAGCGATCGCCTTTGTAGTAAGATAAAGCTCGACACAAACGATTACCTGTGGCTTCTTCTTGTTTACTTAAAATTACCGCCGCCCAACAACTAAGTTGGACTTGATCAAAATCTGTAATTCCCCGCTTCTTCATTGCGGTTCGCCACCGGGGATCAGCTTTGACTACATGGTTGGCTAATTCATATTCTGGGTTAACGATCGCAGGTTGAACATTAGCTATTTCTTGCCAATAACTTAATTTCTGGGTTTGCAGATCAACCACACCTTCATAGGTTTTGTTTTGCGATCGTTCATAGACTACCAAAAAAGCCTGTCGCTGAAATGGTTTACCAGATGTAAAATTAATGACTGCATTTTTTTCTGGTTCTTGTAAGGCAATAACTGGAAATACTGCCATTTCGCTCAAAGTTTTTGCTTTTTTGAGTACTGAAACCGCTGTTGTAATTTCTGCCTTTGTTAAAGAAGTTAAAGGATGGGAGATTACAGGCTGTTGAGCCGATAATCTTTCTGTCAACCCTACAGAGAAAGAAATGCAAACAATCATGGCGATCGCTAAACCAAAAAACTGTAGCTTCTTAATCATTTTTTATATGTTGATAACAATGTATAGTTATCTATTTCCTAACATCAACCAAGAAACCGATAGATTTTGAGAATAACACCAAATTAATTTACCAGTATTAATTATCTGTAATGGTTTATCAAGTCTGTATGATATAAATTTCTGCTACTTGTGATACTAGCGCCAATGAAATATTCCAAATATCATGCTCTCGGAAACGATTATTTAGTTATTGCTCCTGAAGACTTAGCTTTTGAATTAAGTCCAGAAAAAATTCAGCGTATTTGTCACCGGAACTTTGGAATTGGCTCCGATGGAATTTTGTTCGGGCCGCTACCAGCTAAAGATGCAAAATTTGGATTACGTATTTTTAATCCAGACGGTAGCGAGGCAGAAAAAAGTGGTAATGGACTGAGAATATTTTCTCGCTACTTGTGGGATAGAAAACTTGTTGGAGAGGAAGAGTTTGATATCGATACACTAGGCGGACAAGTTAAAGCCTGTGTCGCCAAATCAGGTCAAAACGTTCAAGTAGAAATGGGTTATGTTAGCTTCCACAGTGACAATATCCCTGTTGCGGGACATTCCAGAGAAGTTATCGAAGAGAGTATCACAATTGACGATAAAAACTTTACTTTTTGTGCAGCTACAATTGGTAATCCCCACTGTGTCATCCAGATGCCTGAAGTTACACCAGAACTAGTAAAAAAGTATGGTTCTCGGCTAGAAGTTCATCCTTACTTTCCCAACCGCACAAATGTTCAGTTTATGAAAATTCTTGATCGAGGAAATATCCAGATTGAAATCTGGGAAAGGGGAGCAGGTTATACTTTGGCATCCGGTAGTAGTAGCAGTGCAGCGGCGGCTGTGGCTTATCGCTTGGGTTTGTGTGATTCATCAATTGCGGTTCACATGCCGGGAGGACAAATTGCAATAGAAATTAGCAATGATTTTTTGATCATAATGACGGGTGCTGTTACTAAAGTAGCTGAAGGATTGCTTTCAATGGAAATTTTTGCATAGTTGTGTATTAAGAAGCGATATGAGAGTAAAAATCTGGTCAATAGCTTTGACACTCTTTTTATGTTTCGGTTATATAGTTTCTCAGGTAAAAGCAGCTAAATCAATCTCAGTCAAGGATAACGGTATGGATAAGCAATTTAGAAACGAAGCAACAAAGCAGTTTATGCGTCCTTGGTCTCAAAGGCGAGGTATTGAATCGATTGATCGCAATGCTGAAGTTGTACTTGTGAAAGTACCGTTAGATCAGCTATCTAACACTCTTACTGAAAAAGCTATAGAATCCCGACATGATGTGATGGGTACAGAAATCGAAGTGTCAGGTACTTTCATATTCGCATATCAATTAGTTGGACATCCGTGGTCAATTATAGTTTCTGACACACTGCATTTAAAATCAACTGAGTTAACCCAGCTTTCAAAACAGTTAGAAAAACAAGTTATCAAGCTGAATGTACGCGATACTAGCGGTACAATTGGCTACGATTTATTTGAAAGTGGAAAACTTGTTGAATACTTTCAAGGGGAAGAAGGCGAGTTAGCTGATGATTCTAACGAACATGGAATTAAGCCGCAACGATATCTATTAACTCCATACCCAGATGATGAACCCGAAACCAAACAAACAGCATATTTTTGGTCACTTCGTCGTCAATTAACAGCTAAAGAAATTAGCAATATTTGGAGTTTTGTAGATCAATTTTTGATTGATTATGATGCGTTTGATCCTGGCATTGACGCTAGCTATCTATTAGGAGAATATTCTTTAAGACGTAGCGATCGCTATCGAGTTCAAAATCAAGGATTTACTTTAGTTTTAGGTTATGGGCAAGAAATAACCTCTGTACCTGATTTAGTCAGGGTTGATTACTTTAGATTGGGAAATTAATTTAGTTACCTTTGATAAACTAGGCAGAAACTAAACGGCGCAAAGATTCAGCACGGCGTTTGGCGGTAGGATTATTAGGAGCAAATTTCAGCGCTTCTTCGTAAGTTTGTAATGCCTGAGTGGTTAATTTTTTTCGTTCATAAGCATGTGCCAAATTATTTAATGCTGTCACATAATCTGGTTTACGTTTCAGAGCTTCTTTGTATTGACGAATTGCTAAATCATATTGCTCTTGAGCAAAATAAACATAGCCTAGTCCATTAAAAATGGGGGCGCTATCTTCTTCTTGTTCTTCTTCGGCAGCTTTAATTGCTTTTTGAAACAGCGCGATCGCCTGAGAAAAAACATTTTTTTCCGAATAAATACTCGCTAATTCGTAATATTCTTGAGCTGTACCCTTTTCTTTTTCCAATTTTTTTCGCAACCGCGACATAGCATTTTCACGCTTGCGAGTTTTGAAAATTTGGCGAAAAACACTTACAACTGCAAATGCAAGTAGACCTACAAAAATAGAAAGGTAAACAACGGCTAGATTATTATCCATTATTTTGAAATATAAATGCTAAAAGTTACTTCTATCACTCCCTGCTTTCTGGCTGATACTGAAAGTTTCTTAAGGCAAACCCCAATATTTAGCACGTTCTTTTAGCCAACCTTTTGCTGTATAAGCAGCGATCGCTTCATTTATCTGTCGTCTTAAATCATCGTACTGCAATCCTTTGGGCATTACTACAGATAATGGCGCAGTTGATAGCTTAGTTGGCAAAAGCCGATATTGGGGATATTGTTGCACCCAACCGCTGAGGAAGCTAGTGTCTGCGGCAAAGGCCACTACAGCATTGCTTTCTATTTGCTCTCGTGCCTCTTCATAAGAACTTACGCCGATTAACTCAGCGCTAGGAATATAATACCGGACTTCGGCAATGGTATCAGAGTGATTGAGTACGGCAACTTTCCGTTTTGCCAAATCACTAAACTTCTGCACAGAGGAATCTTTTGTAACTAAAGCAGTACCATCGAAGTAATAAGGGACGCTAAAACTTACTAGACGAGCGCGTGATTCAGTTGCCGTGACTCTAGCGATCGCAAAATCAACTTTATCGTCTAAAACTACAGACAGGCGATCGCGGTTTACTATTGGTTGCAACTTCACAGCATCATCTTTGCCTAGTAATTCTTCTGTCAAGCGTTTTGCTAAGTCAATCTCTAAGCCTTGCAAATTGCCGTTAGCATCTCTAAAACCCAAGGGACGCAAGTTATCTTTAACAGCAATCTTTAAATAGCCCCGCCGCTGAATTTCTGGCATAGTAGCGGCAGATGCAGTTAATCCTATCCCTAAAGACGAATAGCAAAAAATAGTAGCTGATAGGAGCAAAGTTAAGCATTTACAAGCTTTGGCAACGAATTGGCGTAGATGAGAGTAAAGAATGAAGGATGAAAAAAAGAATTTTTGCCTAATGTATGCATTCTTTTTTTCCAAGCAATTAGCTTTTCTTGGCAACTTGTCTCCAGATTTATCTGTAGGGTATACTTCAGCCTTCATTCTTTACCCTTTACCCTTTTGCCTGGCTTGCCAATTCAGCAACTTTGGTGAAGCTAGCGGGATCGAGTATTGCCAATTGCGCTAACATCTTACGATTGAGTTGGATATCAGCTTTTTTCAAGCTACCCATAAACTGGCTGTAACTCAAGCCATGTTGTCTAGAAGCCGCGTTAATCCTGGCTATCCATAGGCGACGAAAATCGCGCTTTTTCTTTTTGCGATCGCGGTAAGAACTGCGTAATGCCTTCATTACCTGTTGGTTGGCGGTTCTAAATAAAGTTGAGTGAGAACCACGAAAACCTTTAGCTAGTTTGAGAATTTTATTGCGGCGTTTACGAGCTACATTACCGCGTTTTACCCTAGTCATAATTTATTTCCTGAAAAACTTATACTTACAAATATGGGAGCATCAAGCGCACGTTCGGTGCATCGCATTCGTTGACAAGTGCAGTCTTAGACAGTTTACGCTTTTTGTTGGAAGACTTGTGTTCTAAAAGGTGATTTTTGAAAGCTTTGCGACGTACGATTTTACCTGTGCCAGTGGCACGGAATCTTTTCGCTGCTGCTTTACGAGTCTTTAGTTTAGGCATGATCTAACTTTGAATCGACACAATCTATAATTATATACTAAGGTTATAAAATTAAGCGGGTTATTGAGCCAAAGTCTCACGGGAAATGTTTACAGAAAGTAATCCTCATCCCATCCCGACCCAACTGTCTGCCCCAAAAAACCTAAAATAGAAGATATGAGTTTGCTGTTAGCCCGTTCGCCTCTACTTAACAGCATAAATTTTTTGTGGACACAAACAATGGAGAAAAACTGAGGAACAATTACTCATATTCCAGATGTCAGGATTACCCTATCTTGCGGAATATGACTATAGTCACGTTTAAAAATAGCCAGAAACAAACTCAGTAAACCCTCGTCATTACATACATTACATATATAAATGGAAGCCCTACTATGACACGCCTTTATCGTTGGAAATCTGGAACTGCTGCACTGATGACAATGGCAATTACTACAGTTGCCATTACTCCCCTGATTACATTAGCTCCTGCTAATGCACAATACAACATCGGGCAATCTAGAAATATCACCATTCCTTCGGGAGTAAGTTTTCCTGTGAGAGCCGACAGCGAAAAAATTACTGTTAAACCTGGAGAGACTAAATCTTTAAGACTGAAAATTGCCAATGACATTATTGACAGGAACAGAAATGTATTGATTCCCAGAAATACTGAAATTGTTGGACAACTAGAACCTGTAAACCTAGATACTTATTCTAGAGATAGAGATAACAGACAAGGTGTACGGTTTGTAGCTCAAGAGCTAGTATTTTCAAACGGTCAGCGTCAACAAATTAATGCTACTTCTCAGACTTACACCACAACTGAAAAAATTTCCCAAGGGCCTAACACTGGTCAAGTTTTAACTGATGCAGCTATTGGTGCAGGTGCTGGTCTTTTAGGTTCACTAGTTACAGGTAATCGAAAAATTGATGATTTGAAACCTGTGATTGGTGCGGCTGCGGGTGCAGGAGCAAGTGTGCTATTACGCAAGCAAGAAACTGAAGCCTTCGTTATTAGACCTCAACAGGATTTGAGACTCACACTAAATTCTAATTTGACACTGTATCGTTACTAAGATTCGTTCATTTTTAGTCGTGAACTTAATCATTAACTATTAGCGATCGCCACTTTATCATTATGGGCGATCGCTTCGTTTTTAATATTAAAAATATTTGATTTTTGAGCAACTATTCTGTATCTAATATCGTCTTTGATAATATTCGGTTTGATAGCAAGTAAGAGGTATTAGGTAATTGCACTATTATCTAATACCTATTTTTTAGGATATAAATATTTTTGATTAGCCTCTATTTAGAGCGACATTAGTTACATAAAATATCAATAAAGAGGAACTTTGCATTGGAAAAAGTGTCTAAGTAACTAACAGAAGAAAAAATAATTTTAATGGAGTAAAAAATAATGTTTACTTTAAATCGTTGGCAATCTAAAACATCTGCTTTGATGGCTTTGAGTCTGACAGTAGGTGCTATAGCTCCCTTTGTTGCAGCAGCACCATCGTTAGCTCAAACTACCTTTTCTGATGTTTCATCTAATTATTGGGCATCACAATTTATTCAACACTTATCACAGCGAGGCGTAATTGCTGGCTTCCCTGATG
>JBBSOP010000041.1:0-17028 GCA_038259655.1 Chroococcales cyanobacterium | reverse complement strand
GTTCATGGAGAACTGCCATGTTTCTGAAACTTTTTCCTTTAAATTCCATTTGGCAGAAATTTGCATAATCTCTCTCAAAGTTTCTGCCCAGGTTGCTAACGGCTCTGATTCTGCTAGATGTACATTCGATAGTACTGAACGGACTGTATTAATATCTAATCCATCCCATTGCAGCCGCTTATAGAATTTTTCCCAATTACCTTGAGCAACAACTTCACACCAATGCTCTAATAACTCATTGTTTGCTTGCTGTTCGTTAATGAAGTCTGGTACTTTGCTGAGGCGTTCTGATAAAGAAGTTGCTTGAGAAATAATATGTGCTAAGTTTTCATCTATCATTACTAATGTCCTGGCGTAAGATGACCTAGTTTTCTTTTTTTACACAGAGATGCAGAGATAAAGATGGAGTTTTCGGACTTTGATCTACAGTTTCACTAAATCTAGTTATGAAATATTCCTAACTCTTATTCTCGGCGCGAGATTTTCATAAAATTCTCCAGCAAAGCCAAAAAATTAAATAGAAAAAAGGCAGAATTTCAACTTATCTGCTAGCACTCGAATATGGGGTTCAGCCATCATTGTCACATGGTCACCAGGTACTTCATGGATTTCTATTGGTTCAGTTGTCAATTCACCCCAACCCAAAGCAGGTTGGCGGAAGCTTTGAGCAAACACACCCCTAGAATCCTCTGCTACCACCTCGGAAGCACGTAGGAGGGTAATTTTACCTGAATAAACCTGCGGGACGTAATTTATTAAGGCTTGATAGCTGGCTTTCTGAACTTCTAGGATGCGGCGAATCATATTATGTCCAGCGTCGGGAGGAATGAGATTAACTCGTCTCAATTTGTCTAAAAAGTAGTTGAATTGTGCTTCTGGTTCTAGTTGCTGAAGTTCTGCGTAGTCAACTGATATTTTTTTGCCAAAAAAGCGTTCTAGAACCTGGGATCGCTTCACTAACCATCTGGCATCATCTATCGGTTCGGTAGTTTCTCCGTGAATTGGTGCTGGTGTATCCAAAATGGCTAACAAGCCTACCTCTTGTCCTTGCTGTTGGAGTAGTTGAGCCATTGCAAAAGCCACGAGTCCGCCAAAGGAGTGTCCGCCCAAAAAGTATGGCCCGGACGGTTGAAAAGCTTGCACGGCTTCGATATAATGAGTTGCCAACTCGGTAATATCGGTGTAAGGCTGTCGTTCTCCCTCTACTCCAGGGGCTTGCAAAGCATAAAGCGGTTGGTCTGGACTTAGATAACGCCCTAAAGCGATATATCCCAGAACGTTACCACCAATGGGATGAGCGCAAAATAAAGGTGGTTTTGAACCAGCAGTTTGAATACCCACTAGGGGAGACCAAGATCGCTCAGGTGTATTGGAGCGGAGAATGGTTGCAAGTTGTTCAATTGTTCCACCTTGGAAGAGAGTCGATAGGCGTAACTCCTGACCAAACTGCTGCTGAATCAAAGCCATTAAACGCACTGCTAGCAGGGAGTGACCACCAATGTCAAAGAAATTCTCTGTGACACCAATAGGGCGAACGTTAAGAACCTCTTCCCAAATTTGCGCTAACTTTAGTTCCAGAATGTCGCGGGGAGTAACAAAAGTTTCTGCTTCTGAGCTTCTATCTGCATCAGGAGCGGGGAGAGCCTTGCTATTCACTTTCCCACTGGGGGTTAATGGTAAAGTTTCTAAGATTATCAAGACGGAAGGAACCATATAGTCTGGGATGTGTTTTTTTAGATAATCCTTTAGTTCTTGCTGATTGATGATGATGCCATTTCGAGGAACGATATAAGCTACTAAACGCTTACCAGATTGGTCTTCATAAGCTGTCACAACGCAGGTTAGTATATCTAGATGCTGGCCTAGTACCGTCTCGATTTCCCCCAGTTCGATGCGGAAACCACGAATTTTCACCTGATGATCAATGCGACCAAGAAACTCAATATTGCCATCTGGCAGATAACGAGCCAGGTCGCCAGTTTTATATAAACGCTCCTGTGAGTCCTGAGTAATAATTTGTCCCCTGCTCCCCTGCTCCCCTGCCTTCTCAAACGGGTTGGGAATGAATTTCTCTTCAGTCAAGTCTGGACGGTTGAGGTAGCCACGGGCAAGTCCAATGCCACCAATATATAGTTCTCCTGGCACGCTGATGGGGACGGGTTGGAGATGGCGATCTAGAATATAGATTTGAGTGTTAGCAATCGGACGACCAATGGGTGGCTGATTTTGGACATCGCTGCATTCGGCAATGGTGGCACAGACAGTTGTTTCGGTTGGCCCATAGGCATTAAAGAAGCGACGACCAGAAGCCCAACGCGTCACTAAATCAGGAGAACAAGCTTCGCCAGCAACGATGATTGTCTGCAAATATGGCAGTTCCTCAGCAGGTAGTACCGCCAGTACAGATGGTGGTAAGGTAACGGTCGTAATAGCATAATCGCGCAATAGCCGCAGCAAGTTTTTACCAGGTAGTAGGTCATCAGTGGTCGCCAAGCAAAGTGTTGCTCCTGCTACTAGAGCCATAAAAATTTCACTGATGGAGGCATCAAAGCTGAGGGAGGCAAACTGGAGGACGCGGCTATTAGGTCGAACGTTGAAAGCCTGAATCTGTGAATTAGCCAGGTTGCACAGCCCTCCGTGTTCTAGAAGAACTCCTTTGGGCTTACCTGTAGAGCCAGATGTATAAATAATGTAGGCTACATTATCATGCTTGATAACTTGCTTCGGGTTAGTATCACTGTGTCGGGCAATAATTTCCCACTCTTTATCTAGGCAAACTACAGTTGTCCTTTGTCCTGCTTCGATGTTCAATGACTGTTGGGTGAGCAACAGCGACAATTTGGCATCTTCCACCATGAAAGCCAAGCGCTCTTTGGGATAGGCAGGGTCTAGTGGTACATAAACACCACCAGCTTTGAGAATAGCTAAAATGCTCACAATTGTCTTGGGCGATCGCTCTATGCAAAGTCCCACCCGCATCTCTGGTCTGATACCGATCGCCCGTAAATAATTGGCTAGTTGATTGGCTTGGGCGTTTAACTCTTGGTAGGTAATTGTAGAGTTGTTAAATAATAGGGCGATCGCTTCTGGGGTGCGCTCAACTTGAGTCTCAAATAGCTGATGAATACAGATATCAGCAGGATACTCTATTTGGGTATCGTTCCACTCCCATAGCAATTGATGGCGCTCGGCTATCGTCAATAAAGGCAACTCATCCAATTGCTGTTTGGGATTGCTAACAATGCCTTCTAGCAAAGTTTGCAAATGAGTCAGTATCCGAGTCATACTAGCGGCATCAAATAGTTCTGTTTTATACTCCAGCCACCCCGTCAATCTCTCTTCGCTTTCTTTAAAGGACAAGGTTAAATCCAATTTGGCCGTGCCGCTATCTATCGGCCGAGAACTCAGGGTTAAGCCAGAAAGCTTTAATTCGGTTTTAGGAGCATTATAGAAAGCGAACCCAACTTGAAATAGTGGCGAGTGACTCAGGTCGCGTTCTGGCTGTAGTTCCTCCACCAGTTTCTCAAAAGGCAAGTCTTGGTAGTTGTATGCTTCTAACGCTACTTCCCGTACTCGTTCTAACAGCGTCAAAAAAGTTGGGTTGCCAGAAAGGTCTGTTCGTAGTACCAAGGTATTGACAAAACAGCCAATTAACTGTTCTATTTCCGATTGGTTACGACCTGCTGTAACTGTACCTACCAGCAAATCTTCTTGACCTGTATAGCGGTAAAGTAAAGTTTTGAATGCCGCCAGCAGCAACATAAACAGAGTTACCCCTTGCTGATGGCTCAGATTCTTGAGTGCGTCTGTTAGAGTTTTGGGTAGTATTAGCTGCTGCTTTGCTCCTTGGAAATCAAGCAATGGCGGATGTGGGCGATGCCTACGGCGAGCTTCGCTAACGCTAGGTAACTGCAACAAGGGCAAGTTACCACCCAGTTTGTGTTTCCAGTAATTAAGCTGGGTTTTAAGCACCTCACCTTGTAACCACTGTCGCTGCCAAACTGCAAAGTCTGCATACTGGATAGAAAATTCGGGAAGTGTATGTTGTATGCTACAAGAGTTGGCCTCGTAAAGTGCGCCTAATTCCTCAATTAACACACCCATAGACCAAGCATCAAAGATAATGTGATGGATGGTCAAAATTAACACATAATGCACTTCATCCAATTGCAGCAAAGTCGCTCGTAGCAAAGGTACTGTACTCAAATCGAAGGGTTGTTGTGCTTCTTTGGTTGCTAGTCGCGTCACTTCAGCTTGTTGATGCTCTTTTAACAGATATCTGAGATCCACCTGATTGAGCCTTAAGGTGAAGTTGGGAACAATAACTTGCATCGGCTCTCCATCTACAGCAATACTCCCTATCTTATGAGTTTAATGAAAATGACTGGGAAGTAGAAGCAGTGCCAGTCAAAGCAGGTCAAGCGATCATATTTACTGAAAGTACAATGCATTGTTCGCTGCCTAATCGCTCAAATCGTCGCCGCCTAGCGATTATTGGGCGTTACTTGCGTCCGAGTACTCAAGTTTATCCCTATCGCTGGAAAGGAGATTTCATTGACGAAAATGCACACAATATCAAAAGACATTTTTGTATTTTAGTTTCAGGACGCGATGATTATGGACATAATGTAATTAGAGACTGGCATGATTTAGATGAGACTGAAGTAAAATTTCAACTCATGTGCAATTTAGTTCGTTTTGGTCACGTAAATATCCCTGAAGGCAAACTACAACTGGAAATTTACGGTTTAGAAAAACAGGCATTAGAGGGGGATTGTCAAGAACAAGAACCAAATCCAATATTGCATCCTCGCAAATACATTCAATGGCAAGCGTGGAATAAATATCAAGGCATGAGTTCTACTGAAGCGATGAAGCGGTATAGTCAATTAATAGCAACTCTGCCACGTAAAGATATTAAAAATTCGAGCAGCAGTGCAATCAATATCGGAATAGGAAATAAGGGAGTATTAAAAACGTCGGATATTCAAGCTTGGTTAATCTCCTATTTAGCTGAACTGTTAGCAATGCAACCAAACGAAATCGAAGTGAAAATTCCCTTTGAACGTTATGGTTTATCATCAGCAGAAGGAACTGTTCTGATCGGGGATCTAGAAGCGTGGGTAGGATATAAACTTGTTCCGACTTTAGTGTATGAGTATCCTACAATTGACGCTTTATCCCAGCACATAGCAGAAGAATTGCGAGCTTTGGCTTGAATATAAGGCAGATGGCAGCGCGTTGCAGGGGTTCCCCCCGTTGTAGCGACTGCAAAGAGGCAGAAGGAAGGTGTAAAAATTTTCATGCTTGGTTGTGCAAAAACTGCCGTGATTGACTGTCTTGATCTCTCAAAACTCTTATTCTCTCTGCGCCCCTGCGTCTCTGCGTGAGAAAATTCTTACCCAAATTCAGTAACGCTAAAAATTGATGTTGTGATAGTCAAAAACTAAAGGTCTAAAGTGGAACCCATAGCGATTATAGGCATCGGTTGCCGTTTTCCCAATGCTAACAATCCTGAATCATTCTGGAAGCTTTTGCATAACGGCATCGATGCGATCGCCTCTGTGCCAAAAAACAGGTGGGATGTTGATGCTTTTTACGATCCCGATCCAGCTACGCCAGGGAAAATGAATACCCGTTGGGGTGGTTTCTTGGATCAGGTAGATCAATTTGATCCCAGCTTTTTTGGGATTTCTCCCCGCGAAGCCGAACGTACAGATCCCCAGCACAGATTGGTGTTAGAAGTAGCTTGGGAAGCTTTAGAAGATGCTGCGATCGCACCAGAAAGTCTAGCAGGTAGCCAAACAGGGGTTTTCATTGGAATTGGCAACTACGACTATGGTAGACTTTTATGTAGTAATTTATCCAACATCAATAGTCATAATGGTACTGGTCTGACTCTTAGCGTCGCTGCCAATCGCTTATCTTATCTGCTGGATTTGCATGGGCCAAGTATGGCCATAGAAACAGCTTGTTCCTCATCTTTAGTAGCTGTTCATTCTGCCTGTCAGAGCTTACGGAGTGGCGAATCCAACTTAGTTATTACTGGTGGTGTGAGTCTGATGCTATCGCCAGATATGACGATTACCTTCTCCCAAGCTCGAATGATGGCTCCTGATGGGCGATGTAAAACCTTTGACACGAGTGCTAATGGTTACGTCCGGGGTGAGGGTTGTGGTATTGTGATTCTCAAGCGCCTCAGTGATGCAATAGAGGACAATAATCGCATCCTGGCAATAATTAGAGGTTCGGCAGTTAATCACGATGGACTCAGCAACGGCATTACAGCACCCAATGGCTTGGCTCAACAGGCCGTTATTCGTCAAGCCTTAAAAAATGCTGGGGTTGCACCAGCAGAAATTAGCTATATAGAAGCCCACGGGACTGGAACGCCTCTAGGAGATCCAATTGAGATCAGAGCGATAAAGGCAGTATTGATGCAAGGGCGTTCCCCAGAACAAAGCTGTGGAATTGGGTCAGTCAAGACAAACATTGGGCATTTGGAACCAGCAGCCGGAATCGCGGGTTTAATTAAGGTGGTGTTATCGCTACAATACGGAGAAATTCCCCCTCACCTGCACTTGCAGCAGTTAAATCCCCATCTGGGTTTAGAGGGAACACCGTTTTTTATTCCCACAGAATGCCAACCTTGGACTAAGTTTAGCGATCGCCGTTTAGCTGGGGTGAGTGGTTTTAGCTTTGGTGGTACTAATTGTCATGTGATTCTAGAAGCAGCGCCAGAAGAAAGTCAAAAGAAAGAAGCTACAGAACGCTCTTTGCACCTGCTGACTTTATCAGCTAAGAATGAAGCGGCTTTGAAAGAATTAGCACAACGTTATGCAGATTTCGTCGCGTCTCATTCTGATTTACCCCTTGCCGATATTTGCTTTACTGCCAACATGGGGCGATCGCATTTTGCCCATCGCTTGGCAATTGTAGCTGAGTCACATCAACAGTTAGGCGATGATCTCAATAATTTCACGTTAGGTAAAGAAATATCTGGAGTATTAAGTGGCAAGGTAGCCAATCGTCAATCCCCAAAAATAGCGTTCTTATTTACAGGTCAGGGTTCCCAATACGTAGGTATGGCTCGTCAACTTTACGAAACACAGCCTACCTTCCGACAAACCCTCAAACGCTGCGATCAAATTCTGCGTCCTTATTTGGATCAGCCGTTACTAGAAGTCCTATATTCAGCCGAGGATGAAAGTTCTCTTTTAGATGCAACCGCCTATACCCAACCAGCTATATTTGCCCTAGAATATGCCCTAGCTGAATTATGGCAGTCTTGGGGTATAACTCCGCAAGTTGTCATGGGTCATAGTTTGGGTGAGTATGTCGCCGCTTGTGTGGCGGGGGTATTTAGCCTCGAAGAGGGGCTGAAGCTAGTTGCTGGGCGGGCTAGTTTAATGCAAGCTTTGCCCCAAACTGGTGAAATGGTCGCCGTATTTGCGCCGCAAAGCAAGGTGCAAGCGGCAATTCAACCGTACTTTCAAGAAATTTCTATTGCCACGATTAATAGCCCTGAAAATATTGTAATTTCCGGTGAGCGATCGCCAGTCCGGGCAGTGGTTGCAACTTTGGCAGCAGAAGGAATCAAAACTCAGCAGTTGCGAGTTTCTCACGCCTTTCACTCCCCACTGATTGAACCGATGCTGGATGCCTTTGAAACTGTGGCCAGCCAAGTGCAGTTTCAAACTCCACGCTTGCCGTTGATTTCTAACTTAACTGGTGAAATCCTACCCTGCGAATATATCCCTGATGCGAACTATTGGCGACGGCATACCAGAGAGCCAGTCAGATTTATGGCGGGGATAAATAATTTATTTGCACAGGGCTATAACTTATTTTTAGAAATTGGTTCCAAGCCCATCCTCTCCAGAATCGGTCAAAAATGCCAGCAAACTCCTGCAACTTGGCTTTCTTCACTAGCACAAGGGCAAGAGGATTGGCAGGTGTTACTTTCGAGCTTATCTGCTCTGTATATGCAAGGGGTGGATGTCAACTGGATGGGATTTGAGCAAGATTATTCCAGAAATCGGCGATCGCTTCCTACCTATCCCTTTCAACGTCAACGCTACTGGCTGAAGTTGGCGACCGATGATTTATCAGACATTGCACCAAATAAAGATGAAATAACAAACCGCAAATATGGGAAGCAGGAGTTTTCACAGATGGAGAACAATCAAAATCATTCCGCCAAGCCACCACAGCAGATTTTGGTAACATTGCGTTCTCTAGTAGGGAATTTACTACAAATAGCCCCTGAGCAAGTAGATATTTATACACCTTTTCTAGAAATGGGGGCTGATTCGCTTATCCTGATTGATGCTGTAGCGAAAATAGAAAACGCCTATGGCATTAAGATTGCTATGAGCCAATTATTTGAAGAGTATCGAACTCTTGAAGCTCTAGCAACTTACATTGCTGACAATATACCTCCTGATTTGCACCCCAAACAACCAATTTGGGAAACTTCGCTCCCAAAAATTGATAGTACACCGACTTCAACTCCAGCAGAAAACTTGCCAGAGACAGCATTAGAGCGAATTATCTCACAGCAGCTGCAAGTGATGTCTCAGCAACTAGAAACGCTACGTGGAACTAAAACACAAGTATCATCACCAAACATAAGTTCTCCATCCCCAGAAAAAATAACTGCGCCTGGCCTTGATTCTCCTTCTCTGTGCGTCTCTGCGTCTCTGCGTGTTAGCGAAGCGGGGCGTAGCCCGATAAATCCCACAAGTCACCAACACACTTCTGACAACGGCAAACAAAATCAAAAACCCGTTGCAGTTAAAGAACTAAACCCCCGCCAACAACACCACCTAGAAACCCTAATCGCCCGATATACCAAAAAAACCCAAAAATCCAAACAAAAAGCAGCAGCTAGCCGTTCCATTCTTGCTGACAGCAGAGCCGTAGCCGGATTCCGCCCTTCCATCAAAGAATTAGTTTATCCCATCATTGGAGAACGAGCCAAAGGCTCTAAATTTTGGGATGTGGACGGCAATGAATATATCGACATCACAATGGGGTTTGGGGTGCTGCTATTTGGTCATGGCGCACCGTTTATTACTCAAGCCTTGGAAGCACAAATCCAGCAAGGAATACAACTCGGCCCTCAATCAAATCTGGCAACAGAGGTAGCTGAGTTAATCGGTGAATTAACCAATATGGAGCGAGTTACCTTCTGTAATTCAGGTACAGAAGCAGTGATGACAGCGCTACGGCTGGCACGCACAGCCACGGGTCGGAATAAAATTGCTTTATTTACTGGTTCTTATCACGGTCATTTCGATGGGGTTTTAGCTAGGGCAGCAAATGGTGAAATAAGTGCCGTACCAGTGACTACAGGTATATCCCCGTATGCAGTTGCCGATTTGCTAGTACTGGATTATGGAAATCCCCAATCTTTGGATATTTTGCAAACTTATGCTGGCGAAATAGCTGCGGTATTGGTTGAACCGGTGCAGAGTCGCCGTCCCAATTTACAGCCCCAAGAATTTTTACAGCAGTTGCGGCAATTAACACAAACCGCAGGCATCGCCTTAATTTTCGATGAAGTGATTACAGGTTTCCGCATTCATCCTGGCGGCTTTCAGGCGTATTCTGGCATTGAGGCGGATCTCGTCATTTATGGCAAGATTATCGGCGGGGGTCAGCCGATGGGAGTCATAGCTGGCAAGGCAATCTACATGAATGGCATCGACGGCGGCAAGTGGAACTACGGAGATGCTTCCTATCCTCAAGCGGAAAAGACCTTTTTTGCTGGCACCTTTAACAAAAACCACATGACACTGGCTGCGGCGCGGGCAGTATTGCAACATCTCAAGCAGGAAGGTGTCGCCCTTCAGCAGCGATTGAACCAACGCACATCTGAGTTAGCCGCAACACTTAATGCTTACTTTGAAGCAGAGAACGTACCGATGGAGTTAGTGCATTTTGGCTCGCTGTTTCGGTTGGCCTCTACAGAAAATATAGACTTGCTGTTTTATCATTTACTAGAAAAAGGCATTTATATTTGGGAAGGGCGTAACTGTTTTCTGTCCACTGCACATACCGATAAAGATATTGATTACCTAATTCAGGCAGTCAAGGAAAGTGTGCAGGAACTGCGGCAAGGTAGCTTTTTGCTGAAATCTTCGAGTAAAAAGGATGAGAAGGTTCGTGTGTTGTCTGGCACGTCAGTAGAAAAAAGAGCAAAAATTAATTTGCCAACCCCGAAAGAAATTAGCGATCGCCTCACACCTCAATTCAATCAATTAATTGTCCAGCAAGGCTTAGAGACTTATCAACAAGGATTAACTAAACTGGAAGCTTTAAGCCTCACCTATGTTCTCAAAGCCTTCCAGCAAATGGGCTGGGAGTTCCACCTTGGCAAGAAATTTACATTCGCCTTCATCGCTGAACAGTTAGGGGTAGTTAAGCAACACCGACGGCTACTAGGTCGTTTACTGGAGATGCTAGAGGAAGAAGGAATACTCCGTCAAATTCACGAGCAGTGGGAAGTGTTGCGAATACCGGAAATTCCAGAACCGCAGCAACAGTCTATTTTGCTGGAATATCCAGCGTTAGAAGCGGAGTTATCTTTGCTACAGCGTTGTGGACAAGAACTAGCACAGGTGTTGCAAGGAAAACGTCACCCGCTACAGTTGTTATTCCCCAATGGCGATTCAACAAGCTTAACCAAGCTGTATCAAGATTCACCCGTAGCGCGGATCATGAATACTCTGGTGCAAAAGACAATTGCGATCGCCTTGGAAAATTTGCCCAAGCATAGTAAAGCACGAATCCTAGAAATTGGCGCTGGGACTGGGGGAACAACAGCCCATATCCTACCTCACTTGCCAGCCGGACAAACAGAATATGTATTTACCGATTTGTCCCCTGTATTCATGGGTAAAGCTAGGCAGAAATTTGGTAATTATCCATACGTACAATATCAGATTTTAGATATTGAACAAGAGCCTGAAGCTCAAGGATTTGCTGCTCATCAGTATGATGTAGTTGTGGCAGCTAATGTGTTACATGCTACTACAGATTTGCGGCAGTCATTGAAGTCTATATTGCAATTATTAGCTCCAGGCGGATTGCTAGTGCTGATGGAAGGAACAGCCCGTCAGCGTTGGTTAGATTTAATATTTGGGTTAACTGAAGGGTGGTGGAAATTCTGCGATCGCGATTTGCGACCATCTTACCCATTACTTTCTGCTTACCAATGGCAAGAACTGTTACAGTCCAGCGGATTTAGAGAAGTTGCGTCTCTTCCCTCTACCTCACAGATGTTTGCAGTTCTACCCCAGCAAGCGGTAATTGTGGCTGAAGCAGCACACAAAGTCCCTTTAACTGAAGCGCAAAAACAACTCTGGGTTTTGGCACAGATGAGTGAGGAAGGTTTAATTGCCTACAACGAATCTGTAAGTTTGCAATTGCAAGGGTCACTTAACTTGGAGGTAATGCATCAAGCTTTACAGAAAGTGGTAAATCGCCATGAAGCGTTACGAACTATTATCAGCAGTCAAGGCGATTTTCAGCAGATATTACCCTCTGTGAAAATTGATATTCCTGTAATTGAGTTCTCAAATCTGGATAGTTGCGATCGCCAAGTTAAAGTAGCTGAGTGGTTGAGAAAAGAGGGACGCGAACCTTTTGACCTCAGTATTGGACCGCTGCTGCGTGTCCATATTCTCAAGCTAGAGTCACAATTGCATCTGTTGGTGCTTACTGCTCATCACATTATTATTGATGGCTGGTCAATTGATGTCATCTTCAAGGACTTAGGCACGATATACTCAGCAGAATGTCAGAATGTTCCCTATCAACTTGAGGAACCTATACAATTTCGAGAATATATAAACTGGCAAGAACAGCAAAACCAGGGACAAAAAATAGCAGAAGATGAAGCTTATTGGTTAACACAATTTTCTCATTCAATTCCTATCTTAGAATTGCCTACCGATTATCCCCGACCCCCTGTACAAACTTATGCTGGGGTTGAACATTCTATGATGATCGATACATCTTGTTGTTGGGAGCTAAAAAATTTAAGTAGTCAGCATAGATGTACTTTATTTATGACTTTACTAGCTGCATTTAATGTGTTGCTACATCAATTATCTGGTCAGAATGATATAGTAATTGGTGTTCCTGTGGCTGGACAATCCCATATAGGTAGTAAAGACATAGTTGGTTATTGCGCCAATGTTTTGCCATTACGATTTCCGTTCAAAAAACAAAGTTTTATCGATTATCTTAGTGATGTTAGAAAAGTGCTGTTGAATGGCTACAAGCATCAAAATTACCCTTTTAATCAATTGCTTAAGAAACTGAATATAAAGCGCAACCCCAGCCGAACACCTCTAATTACAGCATTGTTTGGTATGGATAAATTTGGCACTGAACTAAAGTTTTTTGGGCTGGAAGTTGGGGGATTTACAAATTTTATTGCCATTGCTCGGCGGGAACTAACTTGGAATATTGTTGAGATAGACGGTCAACTATCATTGAAGTGTAATTACAATTCAGATGTATATAGTTCTGCCACTGTTCAGCACTGGATGGAGCAATTTGAAATGATTTTATGCACTGTGATTAAACAGCCAGATGTGCCGTTAGATGTGATCGCAGAAAAACTCACCGCATCAGACAAGGAAAAACAGCTTGCTGAAGAAAAAAATCTAGAAGCGTCTAGCATCCAAAAGTTAAAGAACTTTAAGCGGAAGGCACTCAAAGACTAAAAGTAATTGTTGTACAAGAGATAATATGAATAAAGAAATCACCAATTTACCTATTTCTGACGCAAATACGGAAATTAAACTAGAGAACTTTAAAGTTTTGCCAAAATTTGTTGGCACTTGGGAAGGTCACTGGACTCGCCTAGACCAAGATGCTAATGAAATTGAGCGATTCACATCAATTTTAAACCAAAAGATTGTTAACAATCAGTGGGTTCAAACTAACCAAAATCAATATTCCAATGGCAGAGTAGAAAATCTCAGCTTTTTCGGCAGAATTGTGAGTAGTAACACAGTGCTTTTTGAAAGCCCTGATGTTCCTTATTGTAACTTTCTAATGCTTGTCGAAGAGCTTGGAGAAAATTTAATCATCATTAGTGTATCCGATAAGGTAACTAGTGTTACTTTAGCAATAGAAACTATCAATTTAATTAGCAATAATCAAAGAATCAGAACTTTACAAAAGTTTCATGCACAAAATGGTAAATTGAGTGGATTTATAATTGTTATTGAACACAAAATTGATTGAGAGCATCGGTGAGAGGTTAAAATAAAGCGCATTTTGTCAATCAGCTAAAATACTCAAAATAGTTTTATTGAAAATGATAATCGTGCGCGGGGGAAAGGGAAGGAGGCGAGCGTCGCTTGCCTCCTTCCCCCTCTATTTGAAGGAATTAAGTCCTTAATTTGAGTTGAAAGAAATGGAACACGAGCAGGTCAACCATATCATGAGGTTGTCTGTTACATTATTAGCCTCATTAATCCGGCACGAGAATTTGCTTGTGGTATTCGCGGGCATTGGAGTATCGAAAATCGCCTCCATTGGATTAAAGACGTAGTTATGAAGGAGGATGACTCAAAAATACGTATGGGTAATGCTCCGGCGAACCTCTCAATCCTCAGAGCAATCGCCATTAATGAATGGTCTATCGCATTAATTTTGCTGGGTTAAGAGAACGAACCGCATACCGCTAAGGCGGAACCCGCAGGGTAGGACGCAGAGAGCGCAAAATTAAGAGGTAAAGAAGAGAAATTGAAAAACTCAATCAACTATCAAAACTTTTGCGACAGACCATTAATATACTCCGTCGAAATGGTCATCTTTCCATCACAATTGCTTAAAGATTTTTCAGCCATAATTCTGAAAAATTGGCTAATTTTATATGTAATTAAAAGATAATTTGTATTTCATGTAACTATTAATCTGGAAAGTTTCTTATTTTGGCTTTAATTAAATTTCTCACGAATATTTTGATACTTAATATAGTAGTAAAAGTTTCTTTATAAATCTGTAAACAGGCGCTAGATTTTACAAATTTATTCCCCATGCCTACTTGCCCTGAGCGACTTGTGCTGAGTTTCGACTACGCTCAACTGCCGCCTAGCCGAAGTAGCGAAGTCGTAAAGCCTGCGGCATAGCTACGCTTAGCGCGTAGCGTCTCGTAGAGAAGGGATGCCCCATGCCCAAAAATATATCTAGCACTGATGACAAGTAAATAAATTTACACAATACATTAGTGAGTAATCCTCTTATTTGGTATGATTTTTATCAATTAATAATTGTTAAATAAATTAAAAAAAAATCAGACAAATTCTTTAAATAATTATCGCTGTTCAGAGAAAATTGAGTTAACCTGGGAATTTAGTAATTGTGAAGAACATATTGTTGTTACTGGGTGGCAACATTAGAGATTCGCTTTGATCTCTATGTAATCGAACCAGCAAGTAAAATGATTAACATAGAATATGCAAGAAGGAAGCTTTATTTGGAGTCATCTAGAAAAACAGCATCGCGCAGTTGACAAATGGGTTGATTGGGTATGGCTGATAGGGCTGCTGTTGGCGGCAGTTTTACTATTTAGTATTAACCTTGGAGGGCTACCGCTGCGTGATTGGGATGAAGGGACTATGGCACATGTCGCCAGAGAAATTTGGAGTGCGCCATCAGGTTCAATGCATTGGCTTTACCCAACTTTAGGAGGTAAACCCTATTACAACAAGCCGCCTTTGATGCATTTGCTAATTGCCTGGGCTTATTCTTTGGGAGGCGTAAATGAGTGGACAACACGCTTACCTGGGGCAATTTTAACAGCGTTTTCCGTACCTTTGTTATATTGCATTGGTCGAGAAATATTTCGCCAACGTTGGGCAGCGATTTATAGCGCTTTGATTTATCTGACAATGCTGCCGGTGGTGCGTCATGGCAGATTAGCAATGTTAGATGGCGCGGTAGTCAGTTTTTTGATGGTGATGATGTTGTGCGTGTTGCGATCGCGCCGAGATTTACGTTACTGTCTGGGTGTTGGCCTGGGTTTTGGGTTGATTTGCTTAACTCAAGGCTTGTTAGGTGCGTTGCTAGGTGCGATCGCAATTGTATTTTTATTTTGGGATACACCCAGATTGCTTACCAGTTACTATTTCTGGACAGCTATCTTAATTGGCAGTTTACCTGTAGCTTGTTGGTATAGCGCTCAACTGTGGCACTATGGTTATACTTTTGCCCAAGTTGGGTTGTTCAATCAATCCCTCAACCGAATTGGTGCAGTCGCCGCCAAAGATGCCGAACCACCTTGGTATTACATAATTGAACTTTTGAAATGGACATGGCCTTGGTTAATATTTTTACCACAAGCGGCACGCTTAGTTTGGGAAAACCGTAACCTGAGTTGGGCAAAACTGATACTGGTATGGAGTGGTGTTTTTCTGCTGATAATTTCCCTGCTGGGGACAAAACTGCCTTGGTACGTATTCCCAATTTACCCTAGCTTAGCTTTAGCTTTAGGTTCCCAGTTGGCTGAAACAGAAAATTCTCCCTTACTTGCGTCTTATCCTCGTAGTTGGGTAACTGGTTTTTCTATCCTTGCTGTGGCGGCATCTGCTAGTAGTATTTATTTTAGTAGCGGTACAACGCCAAAAACTGATTTACAGTTAATTTTTGCAGCAGTAGCTGTGACTATGACTTTGGCAGCTATTTTAGCAGAACGAGGCGACGGGCAATTTCTCAAGATTTTGTTTTGGGGAAGTTACATTTCACTGCTGCTATTAATGAAATCTAACTACTGGGTTTGGGAATTATGGCAAGCTTATCCAGTCAAACCAGTAGCGGCGATGATTGCCGAGGCAAACCCATCTGTGAGTCAAATTTATACATCCTTTCCCCATCATCGCCCCTCCCTAGATTTTTATAGCGATCGCACCATTATTCCCGCTTCAATTGGTGAATTGCAATATTATTGGCACTACAACGGCCAACCCTATTTTCTCTTAAACGCATCTGCTTTGAAAGAATTAAAATTAGAATCAATGAAGCAAATTGGCCAAGCAGAAGGTTGGACACTAATTACAAAAGACGCTGATCGTTTATGAAAGCATGGGGTACTTG
Organism: Chroococcales cyanobacterium; assembly: GCA_038259655.1. Taxonomy (GTDB): domain Bacteria; phylum Cyanobacteriota; class Cyanobacteriia; order Cyanobacteriales; family Nostocaceae; genus Halotia. The sequence goes on along the minus strand of JBBSOP010000041.1, from coordinate 909 downwards.
TACTGAGCGTAGTCGAAGTATTGGGCATGTTATGTATAATTACGAATTACGAATTACGAATTACGAATTACGAATTACGAATTACGAATTACCAAGCACTCGTTTTGAACCTTGGTTAGCATGTCTTTAAAGGCGGGAGTATATTGACTATTTTCATCTACAATCCTACGAAGTGTATATTCGCCAATCCGTGGAACTCCGCCAAACCAAACGTTCTTGCGTTTCCAAATATCTCCATTGTCAGAGTTTTCGTCTCGGCACATTGTGGCATCTATAATCCACCTGGGAACCGATATTCCAAACGCTAAAGGCGTAATTTGTGCCTGTTGTAACGTTGCATCTTCAAACTCAATTTTGTACGCAAACTGAGCTAATTTAGCACTAATAAGTAATAACCATCCCAAAATTGAATTATGAAACGTCCATTGTACTGGTGCAAAAACAGGTAATACCAAGCTGTTATTTTGTGTGTCCCATTCTAGGTTGTACATTGTAATACAATCATCTGGAAGCGGATTGCCATCCATAAAATACACGCCCTTGAGGACAGCCGGTAATTTAGTTTGGGCGATCGGAATCATCCAAGTGGCAATATTATCTAGTTGCTTGTTCTCGATTAATTCAGCCATATTAATTATTTGTTGAGTGTTGAGCAAAGCCTTCTAGGACTAAATCATTAGGAGTAACGGCAGTTACTTTGTCAAAATTCCACTTGAATTCTGTAAATGAGTTCCATTGATAATTCTTAAACAGATACAAACAGAACATCTTGATTAAGCCAATCGATAAAGTTCTGCCGGGACAAGCTCGTTCATGTCCTTCACCATTCCAAGATAAAATATCTATATAATCCCGTGTCACATCAAAATTATCGGGATTTTGGTATCTATTCGAGTCACGGTTAGCTGT